>DBMG01000116.1:0-24543 GCA_002304785.1 Candidatus Accumulibacter sp. UBA704
CCGAGACCTACAGCCCCATGGAGCTGGTGCGCCTGGCCTTCCCCCGCCGGATGTACACCCAGAGCCACTTCGACTTCGCGGCCGAGGTCATCTGCGAGCTGAAGGCGAAGGCGTCCGAGGTGCGCGGCGTGCGCATCGCCAAGCAGGCGAAGTTCCTCCGGCATTTCACGGCCGAGATGGTCTGGGCCTAGTGTGAGTTGGTTCACCAAGGCCCCCGGATCGCTCCGGGGGCCTCTGCCCACAGGATGACGATGCGATACCCATGGATTTCCCGGCTTCTGTCCGTTTTCGGGCTGGCTGGATTGATCCTGATGCAGGGTTGCGGCGGCGGTGGGGGCGAACCCGGCCTGGAGCCGCCTTCCAGCCTTGTGGCGAGTTGGCATCCCGAATTAAGCAACGAGGCCATGCTTTACTGGGTGGCTCCGCCGGGGGCTTTCGACGGCTACCGCCTGGACTGCCTTCTCCCCGCCGGGGCGGAGGTCGAGGGTTTCCCCATGCAGCCTCCCGCCACGGCGGTGAGCGCAAGGTTGTACATGGACATGCCGTCCCTTTCCGAGGGCACCGACATCCGGTTCCGCCTGTGCACCGTCAAGGGGGACAAGGTCTCGGCCTATGGGAACGTCGCGGCCCTGCGGACGGGGCTCCGCCCGCCGTACCTGACGAACCTCGTCCTCACGCCCTCGGGAATCGAAGTGGGCTGGACCAACCACACCACCTTGGCCGAGGGGATCCGCCTCGAACGGGACGATGGTTTCGCCAACCTGGTGCTCGTCGCCGAACTGCCCCCCGGGGCAACCTCCTTCCTGGACCCCAATGCCCCGGAGTACCGGCAGATCAAATACCGGATTTCCTGTTACAACGGCCGGGACGTCGGGTATGTGAAAATGGGAGGCCTCGGGACGACGATCAATGCCCCACGGGCCTTCACCGTCACGCCGGTTCCGGGCGGAGCCCATCTCACCTGAGAAAACCACGCTTCCAAGGGTGCGGAAATCGTCGTCTGGCGGACGGGATGGAGCTCTGAAAACCGCGTCGAAGTCGCACACCTTCCACCGGACGCGACGAGCTACGACGATCTCCCTCTGGCCAAGGGATACTACGAATACCATCTGGAGTCGGTCGACGCCGCAGGCTGGCGGTCCACATCGGATTATGTGCACATGGCCACCCTGCCGGTCAGCACCTCCGGGCCGGCCATGGGCGTCCGGGTCTCCACCCTGCCCAATACCTACCGGGCCGTCCTGTCGTCCACGGGTGCATGGACGCTGGTGGACCGGCCCTCCCCCAATGCCTTGACGATCCGCACGCCGCAGGGGGACGGCTGGTCGGCCCAGACCCTCGAGGGGTTGTCGTCCGGCGTCACCTACGATGTCCTTCTGGATTCCCACGACCGGCCCCATGCGGTGTTTGCCCTGGACGCCTCACCCGGCAGCGCGGAGAAGCTGATCGTCCATTCCTGGTTCGACGGTCAGGCCTGGCAGGCGGAGGTCGTGGCACGGCGGGAACTCTACACCCGGACCATCCATTTCCCTCTGGAGTTCGCGCTGGGGCCTGATGATCGCCCACGCATCCTCTGGGTCGGCCCTGGCGCGTCCTTCCAGGATGTGGAATACGCCAGCCCCGGCGCCGATGGCCTGTGGACCATCGAGAAGGCGATGGCCGACGCCGGGGTCATGGATTCCCTCGCCAAGACGCATTTCTTCCTCGGGCCCGATGGCACGCCCTTTGTATTTGAGGAGGTCTCCTCTACCGGGCCGCTTCTGCGGCGGGACCCCGAGCAGGGGTGGACGACGACCCGGTGTCCCGATGGCTCGGTGTGGCCGCTGGTTGCCTTCCAGGGCTGCGTGGTGACTCAGGGCGGGGACGTGTCCATCTTCGACGTGCTGGACCACCTGAAGGTCGACGGCACGGATGGGAGGGCCCTCTGCCGTTTCGTCCTTTCCGGCGGCACTTGGCAGCCGGCCGAAATTCTGAGGGTGGTGGGTCCCATGGACAGTCTCATTAGCGGACGAGCTACCAGGGATTCGGCGGGGACACGCATCCTGCTCACCCTGCCCATGGTGTACGGCGGCATCAATTTCATGGTGTGGGGCGCCGAGGAGGGCTGGCGGACCGTCAGCCTTGGGGCGTCCGACCGATCCTTCCCCGACCCATGGCAGGGGATCGACGGCCAGGGACATGTCCACATTCTCCAGCGTGGGGGCCCCTTCTACAGTGGAGGCATCGTCCACTACGTGGCCTGGGACGAGCTGCCCTAGTGGCATCTTCCCGTGCCGCCGCCCCTGCTTCATCATGGGCCAGGGAGGCGGCCATGATCCCCATCCGTGACATCGACCATGTCGTGATCCGCTGCGGCGACATCGACCGCATGCTGGCCTTCTACCGCGACGTCCTGGGCTGCCCCCTGGAGAAGGCCCAGCCGGGACTCCTCCAGCTCCGGGCGGGCCGGTCCCTGGTGGACCTGGTCCCGGGGGGCATTCCAGGAGGACGGAACATGGACCACCTGTGCCTGCGGGTCGAGCCCTTCGATGCCGGGGCCATCGCCAAGCACCTGGAAGCCCACGGCGTGACGCCCGGCGAGGTCGTTCCGCGGTCGGGGGCGGATGGGGAGGGGCCATCCATGTACATCGAGGATCCGGAAGGAAACCGGCTGGAGCTGAAGGGGCCCTGACGCCNNCAGCCGGAAGGGCATCGTGAGGTAGAATCGCGCCCTCTGGGGCTTACCGTTGAGAACGGACGGCTCGAAGTCCCAGGTCTGCGCGTACCGCATCGCCGCCTCCTGAAGGGCGGGGGGGCCCGAGATGGCCTCCACCTCCATGGGTGACCCGTCCGTGTCCACGGTGATGGCCACCGTGACGGTGCCCTGGACCCGCATCAGCTTGGCGGCCAAGGGGTAGGGGGGCGGGGGTGGCTGGAGCCTTATCTTCATCTGCTGGAAATCAACGTCCGCCACCTTGCCGGCCGGGGAACCCGGCGGAAGGGTGCCCGCCACGGACATGGGCGCGAGCGTTCCGGCCGCCGCGCCCACAGGCGCCTCGTAGACGCGCGTGGGCGCGGGCACCTCCCGGGGCTCCACCGGCGGCTTGGCGACCCAGGACAAGGCCTCCGTCAACAACCGCACGGCATGGTCCTGGAATCCATCGGCGTTCTTGCGCCCGAAGAGCCGCTGGGCCTGCCGGATCGGCGCGAGCACAGGGGTTCCAGGTAGGGGGGCCGGTTCAAGACGGACCACCACCGTGCACGTGGTGAAGCCGCCCTCCGTCCGTTCCGTCTGGACCCGGATGCGCATCCAGGGGACCAGCCCCGTGGCGTCCTTGCCCTGGGCGATCAGGTTCACCTTGGCCTTGGCGAGGCATGCCCGGGCCGTGCGCTCGATGGCCGAGGCGTCCACGGGGTGGGCGTCCGCACCGTTCTGGACCTCCAGGACGAACACGGCCTCCTGGATGGCTTCAGGTTCGGTGGTGACCCCGGGTTGCGGAGGGCCGGGCGGTGCCTGAGCCAGGGCGCCGGCCGCCAGGACCAAGGGAAGGGTGAGGATGGCGACGTGCTTCATGGGCGGCCTGAAAAGACAACCCCCCCGGGGCATCGATGGCCTGTCCAGGGGGGGCATTGTGGCGGGAATTCCGTTGATTTACATCTTCCGTTCGATTTCCATCTTGTACCAGTAGTTCACGGCGCCGTGGACCATCAGCACGATCGTGTAGGGCTTGTCGGTGATGTTCTCGATCTGGAAGCGGCTGGACCGAAGGGCCTTGGGGACCCGCGCCATGCGCTCGAACTGGCTTGCCATGCGGTCCTTCACGGTGGGGGGGATCGCGATCATGCCGATGTGGTTGGCCGCCTCGGCCTTGAGCCGGATGGTCAGCGATTCCTTGGGCTGCAGGACGAAGGTGTAGAAGTTCGCGCCATTGCTGGCATCCCCGCCAGGATCCGCGGGAGCGCTGACGTTGGAGTCGAAGGTGAGGGATTTCTCCTCGATGAGCTTTTCCTCGGGGGGGACGAGACGGGCGGTCTTGCCCTGGGAATAGGGCAGTTCAACCTTGCCGACGGTGGGCGTGATGTCCTGCGCGCCGAGCGTGGGGAATGCGAGGGCAGCGAGGGCGAACCCAGCTGCAAGGGTATGCGTTCGGAACATGCGGACTCCTATGCCGGGCAAGTTGGAATCGGGAAACTGACATCGATTCTGATGCCTGGTATTTCCACGGTCAACCTGTTCTTCCCGCCTCAAGGGAAGCTCTGGCGCCAGGGTGGTTGGGCTACACCCCCACCGGTATCACCCGGGGCGCGATGATGCGGTCGAAGTGGGGGATGGTGCCGATGAGGGGGCGGGCATAGTCCCGGAAGGACTCGTCGATGTCGTGGTCGCCCTTGAGGTACTCGGCGGGCAGCAGCTTGGTGTGGGCGGCCACGGTCTCCAGGGGCGTCAGGGAGTAGTCCACGGAATAGTCGCCGGTGCGCCGGATGGCCACGGAGCCGTCGATCTGGCGGTTGAAGGCGAAGTGCACCGCCGTCTCGCCCACGTCCCGCGCCTCGCTGGAATCCACGTCGGAGATGACGCCCAGGAAGGACCGCTGCAGGTACCCGAACGTGTCGCAGCGCACGCGCTTGATGCCCAGGCGCTGCTTGATGGCGTCGGACAGCGCGTCGCCCAGGGTGCCGCGGCCCGAAAGCTGCACGTTGCCGAAGGCGTCGAATTCCGATTCCCCCTGCAGGTGCATGAGCACGGGCCGGCCATCGGGACCCACGATGCCCTCGGACAGGGCGATGACGCAGCGGCCGTTGGAGGAGTACACCCGCTCCACATCGTCCAGGAACCGCTCGGTGTCGAACACCCGCTCGGGAACGTAGATGAGGTGGGGACCGTCCTTGGGATCACGGCGGGCCATGACCGAGCTCGCCGTGAGCCATCCGGCGTGCCGTCCCATCACCACGCCGATGAAGACGCCGGGAATGGCGAAGTTGTCCATGTCCAGGCAGGCGAAGGCCGAGGTGACGAAGCGGGCCGCGGAACCGAAGCCGGGGCAGTGGTCGGTGACGGCCAGATCGTTGTCGATGGTCTTGGGGATGTGGATCACCCGCAGGTCGTAGCTCACCTGCCGGGCGTAGGCCGCGACGATGCGGCAGGTCTCGGCGGAGTCGTTGCCGCCGATGTAGAAGAAGTAGCGCACCCCGTGCTTGCGGAAGACGTCCACCATCCGGGCGCAGTATTCCTCGTCCGGCTTGTCGCGGGTGGAACCCAGGGCCGAGGAGGGGGAGGAGGCCACCATCTCCAGGTTGTGGGTGGTGGTCTGCGACAGGTCCAGGAAGTCCTCGTTGACGATGCCGCGCACGCCGAACCGGGCGCCGTACACGTTGCTGATGTAGCGCCACTTGCGCGCCTCGATCACGAGTCCCACGAGGCTCTGGTTGATGACGGCCGTTGGACCGCCCCCCTGGGCCACCACCGCCTTGCCTTTGAGTTGTCGCATGGGAATTCCTTCCGGGTGGAGGACCCAAGGGGTCCCATCACATGCAGCATGATGATTTAAAGGAAGTTTAGGCTCCTGGCGGGGGTACCCGTCAACGCGCCCGGGGGATTTGGTGACCGACAGCACCCTTGACTTCGCGAAAAAAAGGCGAATCATACAGGCATGACGCCGCTTCTCCTCCAGACCGAGCCTTCCCGGGCGCTGTTCCGCGACCTTCTGGTGGAACCCGAGGAGGCCCGCAGCATCCTCCGCCCCCAGAAGGACGACCGCTACGGCTTCGGCTTCGCCCTGAGCCCCTACCGGGGCTGCGAGCATGGCTGCCGCTACTGCTACGTGCGCGACTATCCCCAGGCCCTGCCCGGCGACAAGGCCGTCCCCGTGGGGCGGGAGGCCTGGGGCACCTGGGCCGTGCCCAAGCTCAACGCCCCCGAGCTCCTCTGGTCCCAGCGCCACCGGCTCCACGGCCAGACGGTGTTCCTGGCCTCGGCCACCGACCCCTACCAGCCCCTGGAGCGGGAGTTCCGCCTCACCCGGGCCTGCCTGGAGGTCCTGCTGAAATGCCCCACCACCCGGGTGCTGGTGCACACCCGGTCCCCCCTGGTCCTCCAGGACCTGGAGCTTCTCAAGGCCTTCGGCCCCCGCGTGCGGGTGGGCCTCTCCATCCCCACGGACGACGATACGGTGCGCCAGGTGGTGGAACCCCGCTCGCCGCCCATCCCGTCCCGGTGGGCGGCCATGGAGCGCCTGGCCCGGGCTGGCATCGAGGTGGGCCTGGCCGCCTGTCCCCTGATGCCCGTGCACAACCCCCAGGCCTTCGCCCGGCGGGCCAAGGAATCCGGCGCCGCCAGCGCCTGGGTGGGCGGTCTGCGCCTGCTGCGGGACGATGCCTTCTACGACGTGCTGGCCCGCAACGACTGGCTTTTCATTCTGGACCCCGCCTATGCCGAGGAGGTGGCGTCGGTGCTCCAGCAGACCTTCCCCCGGGTCAAGGGGCGCCGCCAGGCCGCGGAAAAGCCTGTTCATCCGGTCCATCCCCCCGCGCGCCACACCCAGCCCTGCCTTTTCGAAAGCATGTGATGGAGCGGCGACGCGGGATCATGGGAGAATGACGGTTCCATGATTACACTCGCACTCAAATACCGTCCCCGCATTCTGTCCGATCTGGTGGGGCAGGAGGCCAGTGTCCGCGCCCTCACCAGCGCCCTCCGGCGGGCCAAGGCCAGTGGCGGCGCCATCCACCACCAGGCCTTCCTCTTCGCCGGGGTCCGGGGCACCGGCAAGACCTCCACCGCCCGCATCCTGGCCCGCGCCCTCAACTACGAGATCCCGGGCAAGGTCGAGCGTCCCACCATCGCCATGCCGGAGTACGGCATCCACTGCAAGGCGATCATGGAAGGCCGCCACGTCGACGTCATCGAGATGGACGCGGCCTCGCACAACGGCATCGACAACATCCGCGAGATCACCGACGCGGCGCGCTATCGACCGGTGACGGCGCGGACCAAGGTCTACATCATCGACGAGGTCCACATGCTGTCGAAGAGCGCGTTCAACGCGCTGCTGAAGACGCTGGAAGAGCCGCCTGAGCACGTCAAGTTCATCCTCGCGACCACCGATCCGCAGAAGATTCCGGTGACGGTGCTGTCGCGCTGCCTGCAGTTCAACCTCAAGCAGATGACGCCGCCGTTGATCGCCGGGCATCTGAAGCGCATTCTCGAAGTCGAAGGGATCAGCGCCGAGCCCGCGGCGCTCAACCTGTTGTCGCGCTCGGCGGCGGGCAGCATGCGCGATGCGCTGTCGCTGCTCGACCAGGCGATCGCCCATGGAGCCGGCAAGGTTGAGGAGGCGCAGGTGCGCGATATGCTCGGCACCGTCGATCTCGATTTCCTGTTTTCAATCCTCGATTCGCTGCTGGCTGGCGATGTGGCCGGGATGTTGCGCGTTGCCGAGGATATGGCCACGCGCAGCCTGTCGTTCTCGGCGGCCCTGCAGGAACTCGCGGGCCTGATGACGCGACTGCAGGTTGCGCAGTTCGCGCCACAGGCGGTGGCCGACGATCTCCCGGAACGGGCGAGGATTCTGGAACTGGCTGCCCGATTCAACCCCGAATACGTCCAGTTGGCCTATCAGATTGCCGTACAGGGGCGCAACGAACTGCATCTGGCGCCGGACGAGCAGGACGGTTTCATGATGACCTTGCTCCGGCTGCATGCTTTTCGTCCGGCGACTGGCGACGATATGCCGCTATCGCGGGCGCCGGCAGAAATGGCAAGAGCGGTTTCGGTACCGGGAGTCTCCCGTCCGGTGTCTGAAGAAAGAGCGGCAGTTTCCTCGGATCGCGCGGNNCGCCAGCGACGACGCGACGGAGGCAAAGCCGGCGCCGATCGAGTCGTCCGGAAGCGATCCCGATTGGCACGCGATCCTGGCATCGCTGAAGCTTGGCGGCATGGCGCGGGAGTTGGGCCAACATTGCGAATTGTTGAAGGTGGATGCGAATCGAGTCTGCCTGCGTCTTTCGCCGACGCATCGCCATTTGCAGATCAAGCCGGCGCAGGACAAGCTGCAGCAGGCCTTGTCGGATTACTTGGACCGTCCGGTTCAGTTGTCCATCGATCTGGAGGAAATCGTTGGCGACACCCCGGCCGCGGTCGCGCAGCGGCTTCGCCGCGAGCGCCAGGATCAGGCGGTAGCGTCCGTCGAGCAGGACGAGTTCGTGCGCGAGGTTATCGATATTTTCGACGCCACGCTCATTGAGTCTTCCATCAAACCCGTTTAACAACCATCACTTACTGAGGCAAAGCACCATGATGAAAGGCGGAATCGCCGGCCTGATGAAGCAGGCGCAAATGATGCAGGAAAACATGAAGAAGGCGCAGGAGCAACTGGCGCAGGTCGAGGTGGAAGGTCAGTCGGGGGCCGGCATGGTCAAGGTGACGATGACCTGCGGCCACGATGTCCGGCGCGTGGCCATCGACGCTTCGGTCATGGACGACAAGGAGATGCTGGAGGATCTGGTGACCGCGGCCGTCAACGATGCGATGCGTCGCGTTGAGGAGGTGACCAAGGAGCGCATGGCCGGGTTTACCGCCGGAATGAATCTGCCGGCCGGGATGAAGCTTCCCTTCTGATGTCCGCCCCATCGAGTCTCGAGAATCTTATCGAGGCATTGCGCTGCCTGCCCGGAGTTGGTCCAAAGTCCGCGCAGCGCATGGCTTATCACTTGTTGCAGCGGGATCGGCCGGGCGCGCAGCGCCTTGCCGACGCGTTGCAGCAGACCTTGAGTGTTCTGCGGCATTGTCAGCGCTGCAATACCTTCACCGAAACGGATATCTGCGAGCGGTGCCAGTCGAGCAAACGTGATCATGGTCTGCTGTGTGTTGTCGAGACGCCGGTGGACATGAACATGATGGAACAAACACAGGCCTATTCCGGTCTCTACTACGTTTTGATGGGGCGCGTGTCGCCGCTCGACGGTGTCGGACCACGCGAACTGCAACTGGAACGGCTGCTGGCTCGGGCGTCAGATGGCGTCGTGCGGGAGGTCATCCTGGCGACCAATTTCACCAACGAGGGCGAGGTTACCGCTCATTATTTGAGCGAAATGCTGAAAAGCCGCGGATTGCGGGTGTCTCGAATCGCACGCGGCGTTCCGGTCGGAGGCGAACTCGAATATGTCGATCCCGGGACCCTGGCACAGGCTATGCGCGAGCGGAAATCGCTTGCAGATTAGATATTTGGCATTCTTTGGCGCTTTTTCATGGGGCGATTCTTGCGTATAATCCGCCCCTGTTTTCGAACAATCAAACTAACCGTCGGGGATCGGCACGATGAGCGAAGAGAGCAAGGTGGATTGCGGCAGGCGGCGTTTGATCATCGCGACTGCCGTTGTCGGCGGAGCCGGAGCGGTAACAGCGGTCGTGCCCTTCGTCTCGAGCATGCTTCCTTCCGAACGGGCCAAGGCGGCGGGCGCCCCCGTTGAAGTTGACGTTTCCAATCTTGCGCCCGGGCAGATGATTACCGTCGAGTGGCGCGGAAAGCCGGTGTGGATCTTCAATCGCAATCAGGAAATGCTCGATACGCTGGCCAAGCTCGAGCAGTCGGTCGCCGATCCGAAATCCGACGGCAAGCAACAGCCCGATTACTGCAAGAATCCAACCCGCTCGATCAAGCCAAACCTGCTTGTCGCTGTCGGCATCTGCACTCATCTCGGCTGTTCTCCGACCTCCAAGTTCAAACAAGGTGCGGAAGAAGGCATGCCGGCAGATTGGCTGGGCGGTTTCATCTGTCCGTGCCATGGTTCGACGTTCGATTTTGCCGGGCGCGTGTTCCGTAACAAGCCGGCCCCGAGCAACCTGGAGGTGCCGCCTCATACGTATCTCTCCGCGACGCGCATCCTGATTGGCGAAGACAGGAAAGGGGTCTAAGCGATGGCTTCGAATTCCGGTTACGACAAGTACAAATCCGACGGCTCGCTGCAAGGCAACCTGCTCGAGTGGTTTGACGCGCGGTTCCCCGCGACGTCGTTGTGGCGCGGTCATCTTGCGGAGTACTACGCCCCGAAGAATTTCAACTTCTGGTANNATTTTCCTGGTGATGTTCTACAAACCCGACGCATCGCTTAACACGAACGGTGTTCCGGTGGCCTTTGCCAGCGTCGAGTACATCATGCGCGATGTGAATTGGGGCTGGCTGATCCGCTACATGCACTCGACCGGCGCCTCGGCCTTCTTCGTGGTGGTGTATCTGCACATGTTTCGCGGCATGCTCTACGGCTCTTACCGCAAACCGCGAGAGCTGATCTGGGTCTTCGGCATGCTGATTTTCCTGGTGCTGATGGCGGAAGCCTTCATGGGATATCTATTGCCCTGGGGGCAAATGTCGTTCTGGGGGGCACAGGTCATCGTCAACCTTTTTTCTGCCATTCCATTCATCGGCGAACCACTTTCGATCTGGATTCGTGGCGACTACGTGATCGGCGATGCAACGCTCAACCGCTTCTTCTCGTTCCACGTCATCGCCGTTCCGCTGGCCTTGCTTGGGCTGGTGGCTGCGCACATCATGGCGCTGCACGAGGTCGGTTCGAACAATCCGGACGGTATCGAGATTAAGAAAAACGTCGACGCCAACGGGATTCCGCTCGATGGCATCCCTTTCCATCCGTATTACACGGTCAAGGACATCGTCGGTGTCGTGGCTTTCCTGATTGTCTTTTTCGCTGTGGTCCTCTTCGCGCCGGAGGGCGGTGGCTACTTTCTCGAATACAACAACTTCTTCCCGGCCGATCCGCTGAAGACGCCGCCGCACATCGCGCCGGTCTGGTACTTCACCCCTTTCTACTCGATTCTGCGTGCCATCGTCTGGCCGATTTTCGGGCTCGAAGCCAAGTTCTGGGGTGTCGTCGCCATGGGGGCGTCGGTGGTGGTCATCGCCTTCCTGCCATGGCTTGACCGCAGTCCGGTCAAGTCGATCCGCTATCGCGGGCCGATCTACAAGAGCTTCCTGACCGCATTCGTCATCGCATTCCTCGCGCTCGGCTATTTCGGGACGCAGCCTCCTTCTCCGGTCGGCGAAGTCGTATCGCAGATCTGTACGCTGATCTACTTTGCGTTTTTCCTGCTGATGCCCTGGTATTCGAAAATCGACAAGTGCAAGCCCGAACCGGAAAGGGTGACGTTCAAATGAAGGCGGACATCATGAAGAAATTCCTGCTGGCGCTCCTGTTCGTTCCCCTGACAGTGCTGGCTGCAGGAACGGCGGTGCATCTGGACAAGGCGCCTGAAGTGCAGTGGGACCGGTCGGCGTTGCAGAACGGTGCGCGGCTTTTCGTCAATTACTGTCTCAATTGCCACGGCATGAGTTTTGTCCGCTACAACCGACTGACCGAACTGGGACTGACGGAACAGCAGATCAAGGACAACCTGATGTTTACCGCCGAGAAGATCGGCGAACCGATGCGCATTGCCGCGCGCGCTTCGGAACAGAAGCAATGGTTCGGCGTTACGCCTCCGGATCTTTCGTTGGTGGCGCGGGCGCGCGCATCCGCCGACGGCAGTGGGGCGGATTGGCTCTATACCTATCTGCGCTCCTTCTACCAGGACGAGAAACGTCCGACCGGATGGAACAACACGCTGTTCGCCAACGTGGGGATGCCGCATGTCCTGTGGGAACTGCAGGGCGTGCAGGAACTGAACCATGAGACGCAGAAACTTGGTATTTCGCAATCGGGGCAACTGGCTCCAGCCGAGTTCGACAAGCAGATTGCCGACCTGGTGGGTTTTCTGGTGTGGGCGGGTGAGCCCGCAGCGGGGTTCCGCAAGCAGTTGGGGTTTGGGGTTCTGGCGTTTCTGGTAATCCTTTTCGGTGTTTCGTATGCACTGAAGAAGGAATACTGGCGTGACGTCAAGAAGCATTGAGTAACCGCCTGTTTTAGGGCTCGGCATCGTTGGCACGGCAAGTGCCGATACGGTGCCGGTTTGTTTTTTTGGGGTATTGATCATGATGAATCTTTATTCGGGTACAACGTGCCCGTTCAGCCAACGTTGCCGCATCGTCCTCTACGAAAAGGGGATGGATTTCCAGGTAATCGACGTCGACCTCTTCGCCAAGCAGGAAGATATCGCCATGGTCAATCCCTATGGCCGGGTACCGGTCCTTGTCGAGCGCGACCTGATTCTCTACGAGCCGAATATCATCAACGAATACATCGACGAGCGCTTTCCGCATCCCCAACTGATGCCGGCTGACCCGATCATGCGTGCCCGGGCGCGACAGCTTCTGGTTACGATGGAGCGCGAGGTGTTTGCGCATATCGAAGCGCTGGAGAAGAACCTGAAGACGGCCGACAAGGCACGTCAGACGATCCGCGACCGACTGACCGAAATGGCGCCGGTCTTCGTCAAGCAAAAGCACATGCTTGGCGACGATTTTTCCATGCTCGACGTCGCGATTGCGCCGCTTCTCTGGCGTCTCGACCACTACGGGATCGAGTTGCCGAAATCGGCGGCGCCGTTGATGAAGTACGCGGAACGCATCTTCAGCCGGCAGGGATATATCGATGCCTTGACCCCTTCCGAAAAGGCCATGCGTCGCTAAGCCTCACACTTTGCGTGAATACCCGGCTTGACGGCCGGGTGTTTCCAACATGCGCTGACACCAAGCCGAAATGAGCGAAAACCTGCCATCGACCAAACCCTACCTGATCCGGGCCATCCATGAATGGTGTACCGACAACGGATTTACGCCCTACATCGCCGTGAAAGTCGACGAATGGGCGCGCGTGCCCCGCGAATTCGTGCGGGATGGACAGATCGTGCTCAATGTCGGTTATGAAGCCACGGGTGGCCTGAAGATCGCCAACGACGGAATCAGTTTTCAGGCGCGTTTCGGCGGAGTTGCGCGGGATATTTCCTTTCCGATCGAAAACGTGGCGGCGATCTATGCGCGGGAGAACGGCGCCGGGATGGCGTTCGAACCGGAGAGCAAAGGTGCCGTTGCGGGCAGCGTGACGGAGGCTGGCACGTCCATCGCCGGCGATAAGCCCGATCCCACCTCACCGCCGCCCGCAGGCCGACCGAAGTTGCAGCGGATCAAGTAATCCTGCTCCTTCTTGAAGCGCCATCTTGCAGAGGGCGCACCAACATAATGCGACGATCTGCTTCGTTGTCGCCGAATCCCCTGAAATCGGTGGAAGCTGCCGTCTGGCATAACTGTTGCTCTAAACGGATCGGAGCTTTTGTCGATTGCCTGGCACGCTCGATCCGGGTTGTCCGGCGGACGGTTGTTTGACCATCATTCAGGAACAGCATGAACTACGCGCATTACATCCGGGAACTCGGTAGGGGGAGCGAGGGGGCTCGCGATCTTTCGCTCGACGAAGCGCGTCAGCTCTACGGGGCGATGCTCGATGGCGGTGTGCCGGAGCTTGAGTTGGGAGCCATAGCGATTGCGTTGCGGTTGAAAGGCGAGAGCATCGACGAAATGATAGGCTTCCTGAGCGCGCTGAATGAGCGCCACTACGCCATGCAATGTCCTCAGGGACGGCTGCGCCCAGTGGTCGTCCCGTCCTACAACGGGGCGCGCAAAGGGATCAATCTGACACCGTTGCTTGCATTGCTGCTCAAGCGCTACGGGATTCCGGTTCTGATCCACGGTCTGATCGAGGGATATGGCCGCGTGACTTCTGCGCAGGTTCTCCGGGAGTTCGGCCTGATGCCTTGCAGCAGTATCTCCCAGGGGCAGCAGATGCTCGACGATAGCGGTTTTGTCTTTGTTCCGCTTTCGGCCATCTCTCCCGGCTTGAACAACCTGCTCTTGCTGCGTAGTCGGCTCGGCCTGCGGAACAGCGCACATAGCCTCGTCAAGATGCTGGATCCATTCAAGGGAGGAGGTATGCTGCTGGCGGCGGCCACGCACCCGGATTATCTCGAGATGATGCGTGAAGTCCTCGGAGCGTTGGGTGTCCACGGTTTGCTGCTCAGAGGAACCGAAGGCGAGCCCTATGCGAACCCCAAACGGCGTCCGCGCATAGAGCATCTGTATGAAGGGAATTGCGACGTTCTGTTCGAGGCCGAGCATGACAGCCTAAAGATGTTGCCGAATCTGCCCGAGTCGTGCGATGCGAAAACCACGGCTGATTGGATCCGCAAGGTCATGGCCGGTGAAGTTGCGCTTCCTTCGCCCATTGCCAATCAGCTCGCTTGCTGCCTGTTTGCTTCGGGCTATGCTGAAGATATCAACCAGGCCAAGGCCATCGTTGCCGTGGAAGGGTCGGGACAGTCGGTCTGCTAGTCCGTCTGGCAGCGCCCCGCGTTAACTGTTCGGGGTAGTCGTTCAATTATTTCCTGACGGAATGCAGTCATCAGGCCCGGGCTTATTGAGGTGCAATCCACTCCGGACCGTTATAATTCAAGGCTGAATACTACTTGAGATCTCTCTGAAATGGATTTGGTGTCTTTGTTATTGAGCCCGGAAGCCTGGATCGCCTTTTTTACGCTGACTGCGCTCGAGTTGGTACTGGGAATCGACAACATCATCTTCATCTCCATCCTGGTCGATCGCCTGCCGAGGGAAGTTCGAGAGAAAGCGCGGAAAATCGGGCTTTTCTTCGCCATGTTCATGCGTATCGGGCTCTTGCTTCTTCTTTCGTGGATGGTTGGCGCGACTGATCCTCTATTCAGTGTTCTGGGCAGGCCGATTTCTCCCCGCGATATCATTCTGCTGGGAGGTGGGCTTTTCCTGCTATGGAAGAGTACGCAGGAAATACACCAATTGCTGGAAGGCGAAGAAGAACACAGGGGCAACAAAGTGGTAGCGAGTTTTGCAGCGATCATTCTGCAGATCATGGTAATCGATCTGGTGTTTTCGCTTGACTCCATCATTACGGCCGTGGGTATGGCCCGCGATGTCGCGGTCATGATCGCTGCAGTGGTCGCTTCCGTGGGGCTGATGATGCTCTTTGCACGAAGCATCGGAGACTTCGTTTCTGCGCATCCTTCGATCAAGATGCTGGCGCTTTCGTTTCTCCTCATCGTCGGTATGGCGCTCGCGGCCGAAGGTCTGGGCCACCATGTTCCGAAGGGATACATCTACTTCGCCATGGCTTTTTCTCTGGCAGTGGAAATGCTCAACCTTCGCATGCGGAAGAAACAGGCAAAGCCGGTTCGTCTGCGTGGATCGATGGAGCATGAGTTGCTGGACTGACCGGCCTCGCTCGAGAAACCAGGGAATCATCGAATGGATATCGTCCTGCTGATCTTGCTGATATTGCTCAACGGCGTTTTGGCGATGTCCGAGATCGCAGTTGTTTCATCCAGAAAGTCACGTCTGCAGAAACTGGCGGATGATGGTTCTCCTGGGGCGAAGACGGCGCTTGATCTGAGTAACGAGCCTTCTGGTTTCCTGTCCACCATCCAGGTCGGAATCACGACGGTAGGCATTCTGAGTGGTGCCATCGGGGAAAGTGCGCTAGCCGACCCCTTGGGCGAATGGTTGTCTGCGGTTCCGTTCCTGCAGCCTTATGCCCGCGGGCTGGCACTGTCCTTTGTGGTGGTGGCCCTGACCTATTTTTCGGTAGTCATTGGCGAACTGGTGCCCAAGCGGTTGGGATTGCTGGCTCCCGAAGCTGTTGCCGGGTTTATCTCGTCGCCGATGACCGTGTTGTCGCGCGTGGCGAGTCCGCTGGTCTGGCTGCTCTCATCCTCCTCTACCGTGATTCTGAAAGTGATCGGCGCGCGTGCGACCTCCGAGGCTCCGGTGACCAACGACGAAATCAACGTGCTGATGGAGCAGGGGGCCGAGGCCGGGATCTTTCACGAGAGCGAACAGGCGATCGTTTCCAACGTGCTGCGTCTTGATGAACAGCGAATCGGCGCCATCATGACGCACCGCAACGACATCTATGTGCTCGACCTCGATGCGCCCGAAGAGGACATCAGGACCTGCCTCTCCGAGAGCCCATACACGCGGATTGTGGTGTGCCGTGACGGGCTTGAACATATCGTCGGTATCCTGCGCACCGCGGATTTGTTGAAGCTGGCTCTGGCTGGCGAAAAACTCGATGTTGAAAGGTACTTGCGGCCCGCACTGTTCGTGCCGGAGGGCGTAACGACGACTCATTTGCTGGAAAGCTTCCGGAAGGCACGTCAGCAATGTGCGCTCATTGTCGATGAGTATGGAGAATTGCAGGGGCTGGTGACGTTGACCGACGTGCTTGCCTCGATCGTCGGCGATATCCCCTCGTCGGATTCCACCGAGGCGCAAGACATCGTTCTGCGCGAGGATGGCTCCTGGCTGATCGACGGCAGCGTACCCATCGAACGCCTTAAATCGGCGGTGGATATCGAGGATGATTTACCCGGGGAAGATGAAAACGCCTATAACACCCTGGGCGGACTCGTCATGTATGTGCTTGGACGCATTCCGATCGTTCCTGATTCGTTCGAGACAGCCGGTTTCCGGTTTGAAGTCGTCGATATGGACAAGAATCGTGTCGACAAAGTCCTGCTCAGCCGGTTGGCGGGTGAGCAGGAAGCCTCCGGTGTTGGGCACGACAACACCAATCATCGCTGATTGCGGTGCGCCTCGTTTATATCCCTATCTGATTGACTTGATTGCATATTGGTTCTCAGCTTGAACTGGAGAGTTCTTGCCGATGACCTCTGCCGGGGTGTCGTCAGACGTTTCTGGCGAGGATCCGTTTCTGCTGGCGAAGCCTGCCTAGCCCACCCCGATACCACGCGTTTTGAGTTGCGCGGCAAAACCGCGGATAACGCGCGTTTATCGGTTCTTGTTGGCCGATAATCGCGCAAAAGCACCTTTCGCCTGATCGACGCTGGCATTTGCAGCGCCTAGTATTCAGACAACAAAAAAATGTCTCGTGTCGTACGTCAACGTCGAATCAGGAGCAGGGAATGAAATCGCTCGCGGGGAACCAGATGCCAGTTTCAACCAGAACGAATCGGTTGTGCTCGCTTGCTGCTCGAGAGGCCGATTCTCTGCGCATTTCGGCTTGATGCGGGAGTTGCCAGATGAAACGAATCCAGATAGGCGGAAAGATCATTGGTCGGGCGGACCGGCCGTTGATTTGCACGCCGCTGGTCGGCAAGACGCGAGCGGCAGTCCTGGAGGAAATGGCTGTTGTAGTGCCGAAACAGCCGGACCTGATCGAATGGCGTGTCGATTTCCTCGAAAGCAAGGGCGACATCGCCGCGGTCATCGACCTGGCCAGTGAAATCAAGGCGGTTGCCGGGGGGATTCCGATCGTTTTCGCTTGTCGCACGCTGGACGAAGGCGGCGGTTCCAGCCCTCTCAACGATGCGGATATTCTGAAGCTCTTTGTGGCCGCGTGTGCCAGCCGCTGCGTCGACGCTATCGATTATGAGATGAGCAATCCCGCCTACAACCTGGCGATGCTCCGTGAGGCGTCGCGCGAAAACGGCGTAACCATGATCTTGTCGTACCACAACCACCAGTTCACTCCCGACGGAGCCGAACTCGCGGAGAAGTTCGGGGAAGCGGAGCGCTTGGGGGCGGATATGGCCAAGGTGATCGTGATGCCCAAAGCCTCCGAGGATGTTCTGGCGCTGCTGTGGGCGACGCTGAAAGCCAGCAGGAAATGCAGGATCCCCTTGGTCAGCATGTCGATGGGGAGGCTTGGGTCGCTGTCCAGGATTTTTGGTTGGGTTTATGGCTCGGCCGTGACCTTTGCCGCGGGAATGAACAGTTCGGCTCCCGGGCAAATGTCGATCGAGGAACTGCGCCCGGTTCTGGCGACGGTTCGCCATGCCGTGGAGGACAGTTGAAAGTTATCCAAGTATCGATGATGAAAGAGTCATTACGTCGTAAGCAAGAGGATCTGCAAGAGAAAGAAGTCAAGGGCGCCTCGGATCGATGGGCGGGGCAGAAGCCGTCAGTGTTCAACAATTGAAGGAGTATTTGATGAAAGACCTGGTATCCAACCAACTGATACGTTATCTCGAAGAGCGTGGCGTCGAGCACATCTTCGGTCTGTGCGGCCACACGAACATTGCCGTGCTGGCGGCGCTTGAGAAAAGCAAGAAGATTCGCTTCATCAATTCGCGTCACGAACAGATTGCGGCGCATATGGCTGATGGCTACGCCCGCGCCACCAAGAAAGCCTCGGTTGTCCTGTCGCACCTGAGCCCCGGCCTCACCAACGCCTGCACCGGCGTGGCCAACGCCTCCCTCGACTCCATCCCGATGGTGGTTATCGCCGGTGATGTCCCGACACACTACTATGGCAAGCACCCGCACCAGGAAGTCAACCTGCACGCCGATGCCTCCCAATGCGAGATCTACCGCCCGTTCTGCAAGCGCGTGTGGCGTGTCGACTCCGTGCACCTGATTCCGGAAATCCTCGAGAAGGCGTTCATCCTGGCCGAAAGCGGCCGTCCGGGTCCGGTCCTCATCGACGTTCCGATGGACATCTTCTCCAAGGAAATCGACGTCGAACTGTTCGACCGAGTGCTCACCAACACCCGCACGCTGGCCAAACCGTCGATGGATGACGAGACCGCCGAGAAGATCGTCAAGCAACTGCTGGAAGCCAAGACCCCCCTGCTTTATGTCGGTGGCGGCATCATGCTCGCGGACGCCACGACCGAACTGCGCCAGTTTGCTGAACACCTGCAGTTGCCGGTTGCTCATACGTTGATGGGCAAGGGCGCGCTGCCCGATGACCACCCGCTGATCCTCGGCATGACCGGCTTCTGGGGTACCAAGTTCATCAACAACAAGTGCAAGGGCGCCGACTGGATCCTCGGTCTTGGCACCCGCTTCTCCGAAGCTGATTGCAGTTCCTGGGAGGAAGAGTACACCTTCAATTTCGGGCCGACCAAGCTGATCCACATCGATATCGATCCGGCCGAGATCGGTCGCAACTACCCGGCTGCCATCGGTGCTGTGGCCGACCTGAAACAGGCCCTGACTGTCCTGATCCGCGTGGCCAAGCGCCTCTGCCCACAAGGCATCAAGCGCGATGCGCTGGTCGCCGAAATGGCTGCCAACCGCAAGGCTTTCGTCGAGGGCAACAAGGAATGGATGGAAAGCGACATGTTCCCGATGGCCCCGCAGCGCATCCTGGCCGATCTGCGCAAGGCCTTGCCTCGCGACTCCTATATCTGCACCGACGTCGGCTGGAACAAGAACGGCCTGGCCCAGCAATACCCGGTATATCAACCCGGTTCCATCTTTACCCCGGGGGGATTTGCCACCATGGGCTTCGGCTCGCCGGCGGCCATGGGCGCCAAAATCGCGCTGAAGGACAAGGTTGTCGTGGCACTGGTCGGTGACGGCGGCTGGGGCCAGAACCCGGCGGTGTTGGCCACGGCCAAGGAAAGCAACATCCCGGTGATCTGGGTGATCATGAACAACCACGCCTTCGGCACCATTGCCGGCCTGGAGAAAGCCCACTACGACACGACCTTCGGCACCGTCTTCGAAGTCGACGGCGAAACCTACTCGCCGGACTACGCGGCGATCGCGCGTGCCTATGGCATCGACGGCATCACCGTCAACTCGGCGGACGAACTGCTGCCGGCGTTGCAAAAGGCCGTTGCCATGAACAAACCGGTGGTGATCGATGTGTACATGAAGAACATCCCGACGCCGACGGCCGGGCACTGGAACATCATGGACATCTACTCGCCGGGCAAGAAGGTTCACCACGTTTCGACCGACGACTGAGATTTCATCGACAACGGTTTCTTTGTTGGGGGGACGGTCCCGGCTTTATGGCAACTCGTGACGTGACTGCACGGGGAAAGCCGGGACCGCAACAAAGCGTCTCGCAAAGAAACTCTGGGTCTCAGGCGATTCAACGAAAGACGGAATGATAATTTTCTGGAGATAGACGAATGGCATTGGAATTTTCACTGGCCCATCTCACGGTGCTTGGTTGCGCCCCGCCCGAGATGGTCTATGTCGCGGCACGAGCGGGATACGACTACGTCAGCATCCGGCCCATCTACATGGGTTTGCCGGGTGAGCCGAACTATGCGCTGGCCGACAACCCCGAGATGCTGCGTGCAACTAAGCGTGCCTTGGCCGATACCGGGATGAAGGTGCACGACATCGAACTGGCGCGTGTCTACGACGACATGCACCCAACCAAGTACCTGCCGGCTATGGAAGTGGCGGCCGAGTTGGGTGCCAAAGCGGTGTTGTCCAGCATCTGGACGCCGAAACGGGAATACGCCATCGAGAAGTTCGGGCAGATCTGCGACCTCGCCCGCCAGTTCGGCATGACCGTCGATCTGGAATATGTCCCGATAGCCAGCGTCAACAACCTGGCCGGAGCGGTCGATGTCCTGCGTACGGCCAACCGCTCGAATGCCGGCCTGATGATTGACGTGCATCACATGCACCGTGCGCTGGACAAGCCGGAGGCGCTGGAAGGACTGCCGAAGGAATGGTTCCATTTCGCGCACCTGTGCGATGCGCAGGGCGAAATTCCGTCCGATCGCGCTGAAATGACCCGTATCCTGCGTGAGGAGCGGCTCTACGTCGGCGAAGGCGGAGTGCCTGTGGCAGATATTCTCAACCAACTGCCCAAGATGGTTTATTCGATCGAATTGCCACATCTGGCGCGCGCGAAGGAGTTCGGATACGCCGAACATGCGTTCCGCTGCATCGAGTCGGCCAAGGCCTATATGGCGCAAAAGCTGGTGCACAAATAGACCGGCCGGTTCGTGCCACATGTTTCTTCAAGAGGAAAAAGGGATTAGGGTCTGATATGAAAAGAGTTTTCGACATGTTGTTTCACCTGCTGAAGCTGTTTGCGGCGGGGTGTTTGGCGGCGATGATCGTGATGGTGTTCGGCAACGTCGTCCTGAGATATGCGTTCAATTCCGGGATCACCGTTTCGGAAGAGCTGTCGTCGTGGTGCTTGACCTGGATGACCTACACGGCGGGCCTCGTGGCCCTGCGGGATCACGGGCACCTGGGGTTCGACGCCTTTCTCACCAAATTTCCGATGGGGGTCCAGCGCGTTCTCCTGTCGATCGCCCACCTGCTGATGATCGGCATGATGGGCATGTTCCTGCAAGGCAGCTGGCAGCAGACGGTGATCAATCTCGGCAATGCTGCGCCGGCCTCGGGCATCTCGCTCGGCGCCCTTTACGGGGTGGGCATCCTCTTCAGCGTGATCGCCATCCTGGTATTGCTCGGTGACCTGTTCTGCATCGTCACCGGCAAGCTGACGCACACCCTGAGCTCCGAAGCCGAAGAAGCGCTGGCTGAAGTCGCCGCGCACAACGCCGACGGCGCTGCCAAACACTAAGCCCGAAAGGAAATCACCATGACCATCCTCGTCTTCCTGGGCGCCCTCGCTACCGGCATGTTCATCGGCATGCCCATTGCCTTCGCCCTGTTGCTGGCCGCCGTCGCCCTGATGTTCCAGCAGGACATGTTCGACTCGCAGATCATCGCCCAGAACCTGATCAACGGCACCACCTCCTTCACCCTGATGGCCGTTCCGTTCTTCCTGCTGGCCGGGGAAGTGATGAACGTCGGCGGCCTGTCCAAGCGCATCGTGCGGGTTGCCCTGGCCCTGGTCGGGCACCGCAAGGGCGGACTCGGCTACGTCACCATCGTCGCCTCCTGCCTGCTGGCCAGCCTGTCCGGCTCGGCCGTGGCGGATGCCGCGGCACTGGCCACCCTGCTGGTGCCCATGATGGTCTCCGCCGGGCACGGCCGCGGTCAATCCTGCGGTCTGGTCGCCGCGGGCGGCATCATCGGCCCGATCATCCCGCCGAGCATCCCCTTCATCTTGTTCGGTGTTTCCGGCGGCGTGTCCATCTCCAAACTGTTCCTCGCAGGGATCGTTCCGGGCATCCTGATGGGCGCTGGCCTGGCCTTCGCCTGGTGGTATGTTTCGCGCCACGACGACGTCGCGGTGCACGACAAGCAAAGCTGGGGCGATGTCCTGGCCGCCCTCAAGGAAGGCATCTGGGCGCTGTTCCTGCCGGCCATCATCATTTTCGGTCTCAAGTTCGGCATCTTCACCCCGACCGAAGCCGCCGTGGTCGCCGCGGTGTACTCCCTGTTCGTGGCCATCGTCATCTACAAGGAACTCAAGTTCACCCAGATTTTCGATGTCCTGGTCACCGCCACCAAGAGTACCGGCATCGTCATGTTCCTGGTGGCGGCGGCGCTGGCCGCGGCCTGGCTGATCACCATCGCCGACCTGCCCGGGCAGATGGTCGAACTGCTCAAGCCGTTGATGGGCAACCAGACCCTGCTGCTGCTGGCCATCGTGGCCATCCTGTTCGCCGTCGGCTGCGTCATGGACCTCTCGCCGATCATCCTGATCCTCACCCCGGTGCTGCTGCCGGTGGCCAAACAGGCCGGGATCAACGAGATCTACTTCGGCGTGATTTTCATCGTATGCGGCTCGATCGGCCTGATCACCCCGCCGGTGGGCACGGTGCTCAACGTCGTGGCTGGAGCGACCAAGAGCAGCATGACCCAGGTGGTGCGTGGCGTCGCTCCGTTCCTGCTGTCGCACTCGATCGTCCTGCTTCTGATGATCTTCTTCCCGGCGCTCGTCATCGTGCCGGCGAAGTGGTTCGGGGGGTAAAAAGTCTTGGGAGCCAGGAATCCTCCTGGCCCCCATTTAATGCGGAAATTCCGCTCGTTGCTTCATGTCTTTTTCAAGAGGAGAAAGAAGTGAAATTTAAGAAAACAGTTGGAGTGGCAATCCTGGCTGCTTGCAGCTTGGTCATGGTCGGTGGGGCACAAGCTGAAGTGCGCGAGATGAACCTGCGTTGGGCGACGGCTAACCCGGCCGGACACCCGATCCCGATGGGAGGGGACAAGTTTGCTGCGCTGGTTGCTCAGAAGAGCGGCGGCAAGATGAAGGTCAAGGTCTTCCCGGGAGGTATCCTGGGTAGCGATCCGCAACTACTCTCAGCGGTTCAGGGCGGAACGCTCGATTTCGCTGCGATGAATTCCGGCATCCTGCAAGGGCAGGTCAAGGAGTTCGCCATCGTTGACTTCCCCTTCCTGTTCAACGATTCAAAAGAAGTTGACGAAATCCTGGACGGCAAGATCGGCAAGGCGCTCGACGCCAAACTGCCGGAAAAAGGGCTGATCAATCTGGCCTACCTGGACTTGGGCTTCCGCAACATGACGAACAGCAAGCGGGCGATCAAGACCGCCGAGGATATTGTCGGCCTCAAGCTGCGCGTGATTCAGTCACCGATCTACATCGACACCTTCAACGCACTGGGCGCGAATTCGGTTCCCATGCCATTTACCGAGGTTTATACAGCACTCGAACAGAAGATGATTGACGGCCAGGAAAACCCGTTCACGGTTATTCAGGCCAACAAGTTCCAGGAAGTTCAGAAGCATCTCGCGGTGACCCGTCATATGTACAACCCGCAGTCGATGCTCATGAGCAAGAAGAAGTGGGATTCGCTCAACAAGGAAGAGCAGGAGATCATCACTTCGGCGGCGGCTGAGGCGGCCACTTACCAGCGTGCACTGTCGCGTGGTGCGCAGGAAGTCGCGCTCAACGAGCTGAAGACGAAGATGGAAGTCAGTGAGCTGCCGCCGGCCGAACTGGCCAAGGTACGCGCCAAGCTGAAGCCCGTCATCGACAAATACAGCGCCAACGTCGGTGCTGAATTTGCAAAGAGTGTTTTCGCCGAAATCGAGAAAGTTCGCGGCAAGAAGTAAGCAGTCGTTGATATCCCGTGGCGCGAGGTTGCGCCACGGGGTTTTACGGAACTACCGCGTTCCAGCAAATCAGATTGGGAAAAACGATGTTAAGTGGCAAGACGACATTGATCGCGCACATTGGCTATCCGACGGAAGCCTTCAAGGCGCCGCTGATCTACAACCCGTGGTTCGAGAAGCACGGAATCGACGCGATGGTCGTGCCGATGGGGGTCAAGGCCGAGGATTATCCGGTTTCCCTCAGGCAGATATTCAAGTTTTCAAACGTTCACGGTGCGTTGGTCACGATGCCGCACAAGGTGACGACCATGGGTCTGGCCGATGAGGTCAGCGTGACGGCAAAGATCGCCGGCGCGGCCAATGCCCTTTTGAAGCGTGCTGACGGCACGCTGCTGGCCGACCAGTTTGACGGTACCGGGTTCGCGCGGGGTGTCGCCCGGAAGGGATTCAAGACGAAAGGCAGCAGGATACTGGTTATTGGCACGGGAGGCGTTGGCAGCCCGATCGCGGCATCCCTTGCGGCCGATGGCGCTGCCTCGATTTCGCTGTTCGACGTGAATACGGCTTCCGCTGAGGGGTTGGCTTCGCGTTTGAAAACCTATTACCCGGCCATGGAGGTCAATGTGACCTCAAACGATCCGGCAGGCTTCGACCTCGTGGTCAATGCCACCCCGCTGGGCATGAAGCCCGACGATCCGCTGCCTTTCGACGTGACGCGCCTCGCGCCGTCGACGTTCGTCGGCGAGGTCGTCATGAAGCAGGAGATAACGCCGATGCTCAAGGCGGCCATTGAGCGTGGCTGCAAGTATCAGGTGGGTACCGACATGCTTTTCGAGATGATTCCGGCCTATCTGGAGTTCTTCGGTTTCGGCACCAC
>DBMG01000116.1:24558-27291 GCA_002304785.1 Candidatus Accumulibacter sp. UBA704
GGTTTGATTATTTGAAAGGACGATTGACATGAGTGTTCCCTCGATTGCCTGGCCGGCCAAGGTCACCCTCTGCGAAGTCGGATTGCGCGACGGGTTACAGAATGAAAAGACGATTCCCTCGATAGAACAGAAGCTGCAGCTTCTCGACGCGGTGGTCGCCTCCGGCGTAAAGATCATTGAAGTCGGCGCATTCGTGCATCCCAAGGCCGTGCCGCAGATGGCCGATACCGACGCGCTGTGCCGCGCCATGAAGAAGGTCGAGGGCGTCGAGTATCGGGCGCTGGTGCCGAACATCAAGGGTGTGCAACGCGCCTTCGACGCGGGTCTGTCCAAGGCCAAGCTTACCGTCTCGGCCAGCGAAGCGCACTGCCTGGCCAACTTCAACAGCACGCCGGTCAAGATGGTCGAAGGTTTCGCCGACTGCGTCGAGTTCGCCGCCCAGAACAAGATGACTCTCTCCGGCGCCATTTCGACCTCGTTCGGCTGCCCGTTCCAGGGGCGCGTGCCGGTCGAGCAGGTGGAGAACGTCGTGCGCAGTTTCGTCAAGCTGGGGATCACCGAGCTGTCGCTGTCGGATACCACCGGCATGGCCAACCCGCGCCAGGTCCATGAACTCGGCACGCACATGATCCAGTTGTTCCCGCAAGTGCAGTGGGTCATGCACTTCCACAATACGCGCGACATGGCGCTGGCTAACATCGTTACCGCCATCCAGGCGGGTGTTCGCATGTTCGACGGTGCTTTCGCCGGTCTGGGCGGCTGTCCGTTCGCACCGGGAGCTTCGGGCAACGTGGCGTCGGAAGATGTCATCCACATGTTGCACGAGATGGGCATCGATACCGGCATCGATTTGCTGAAGGCCATGGATACCGCGCGTCTGGCGGCCGAGTTCGTCGGTCACCCGGCCGCGAGCACGGTGCTCAAGGCCGGACGCTGCATCGATCTGGTGAAGGAAAAGGCGCAGGGTCAGAACAACAAATAACAAGAGGCGATTGCCGGGAGGACTACCGTTGGTGGTTCCCACGGCATGGGATGTGTTTAGCGAATTCGACCACCCGTGGTCCGACTTTTGCCGGGCTGAGAATCGAATCGGTTTTTTCTTTAGTCAATTTTAGGAGGCAATGCAATGAGCAGACAAAATGACATGAAGGCTCGCTACGAAGAGCTGAAACTCAACCAGGACCAGATCGACGAAGTCGAACAGGCGTTCGAACGTGCCGACAAGGCCCAGAAGGAGTTCGAAACCTGGAGCCAGGAAGCGATCGACCGGACCATCCAGTCCGTGGCCCAGATCGTTGCCAACTCCAAGACTTTCCATGAACTGGTCGAACTGGGCATTCAGGAAAGCGCCTTCGGCGATCCGATCAGCCGTGAAGCCAAGCGCTTCAAGATCCGCGGCATCCTGCGCGACTGCTTGCGCGAGAAGTCTGTCGGTATCGTCGAAGAGATTCCGGAAAAGCGCATCGTCAAGTATGCCAAGCCCGTCGGCGTCATCGGCTGCGTCATTCCTGCCACCAACCCCGATCTGACCCCGGCCGGCAACGCGATCTACGCCATCAAGGCGCGCAACGCCATCATCTTCTCGCCGCACCCGCGGACCCTGAAGACCAGCCGCAAGACCATCGAACTGATGCGTGAAGGCCTGCGTCGCGTCGGAGCCCCGGAAGACCTCGTTCAGATTCTCGGCTACAAGGCCAAGATCAACAAGGGCATCTCCGAAGCCTTGATGACCAAGGTCGACCTGATCATCGCTACCGGCGGCCAGGGCGTGGTGCGTCGCGCCTACATGTCCGGAACTCCGGCCTACGCTGTCGGTGCCGGCAATGCGACCATGGTGTGGGACGAGACGGCTGCCCAGGATTTGAACAAGGCTGCCTTCAACACCATGCGTTCCAAGACCTCGGATTTCGGTTCGGGCTGCTCGGCCGATGGCAACATCGTCATCCACGAAAGCATCTGGGAGGCCTCGCTGAAGGAACTCGTCGCTGTTGGTGGCTACATGCTGTCGCCGACCGAACAGGAAGCCATGCGCAAGGTCATGTGGGACGATGAAGGTCACCGTCTGCCCGACACCGTCGCTCTGTCGCCGCAAGACATGGCTAAGGCCGCCGGCTTTGAAATCCCGGCCGACCGCAAGTTCCTGATCGCTTCGCATGGTACTGGCATTTACAACAGCAAGCCGGAAGGTATCTGGTGCGTTGAAAAACTGACCACGCTGTTGGCGGTGCACAAATACTGCGGCGAATTCCAGAATGCCATCGACGCTGTTCAGGCCATCCATCAGGTGGGTGGCATCGGTCACTCCGTCGGTATCTTCTCGTTCGACGAAGACCATATCCACCGTCTGGCCCTGGTGGCTCGCGTCGGCCGGATCATGGTGCGTCAGCCGCAGTCGAAGGCCAACTCCGGCAGCATGAACAACGGCATGCCGATGACTTCGTCGATCGGTTGCGGTACCTGGGCCGGCAACGCCACCTGCGAGAACATCCACCTGCATCACTACATGAACCTCACGTGGGTGTCCAAGGAGTTCGACAAGCCGGATTCGCCGAGCGATGCCGAGTTGTTCGGAGAGTTCTACGATCCGGAACTCGAGAAGATCCAGTACTCGCAGTACTGATCGGGTAGAAGATGTAAACCGGACGGGCGCCGGCACTGGCAAGGGGTTTCCCGGTGCCGTGCCGGCGCTTTTTTTGATTGTCTTTCCAGGAATTCCTGGCTCTGTTGCTAAGG
>DBMG01000178.1 GCA_002304785.1 Candidatus Accumulibacter sp. UBA704
TCGGGACGTTCGCCGAAATGAATCCAGTAGATGCCGCTCCAGGTTCCGACGCGCGCCGCCATGAAGGCCACCAGGCAGATCAACCCGGCGGTGAGCAGCAGGCGCAGATCGCACAGGTACGCCAGCAAGAGGGCGTAGATCGCCCATGGAACCAGCGCCCGGTCGGAAGGCGTGATGTTGAATATCTGCCCGATCATGAACACGTTAAGCACGAAGCAGGCAAACGCCACCATAGCCGAGAGCTTGGTGAAATAGCCCGTGGCATCGCGCGACCGGACAAGCATCGTGGCACCGAACGTTGCCAGGGACGCCACGATCAGGATACCGACCTGGACGTTCTCGGAAAACAGCCCCCAGAACTGGCGAAAGAGAAAGAACACGCTGGCCGCCAGGGCCAGTGCCCCCAGAAACGAGGCGATGCGCATACCCCAGGACAACTGGCGTGAACGCGTGTTGCGGTCAATATCGAACGATTGCGACAACTCGGCGAGCAGCGTGTCGTGATGAGTATTGACTTCTTTTTGCTGAGTGGCCGTCAGCTGCAACACGCCTTCCGTTGCCAGTTGCTCGAGTTCCTGACGGAAGATGCGGATCTGATCAGCCCGTTGCTGAGCGGCGTTGCGCGTTGCTGGCGTCATGAGTCACCGAAAAAGGCAGGACGAAAACGTCTGTCATAACGATACCGCCTGCCTGGTCGTGCCGCAATCTGCAAATCCGAAACGAGGAAGCCGGACCTTCAGAAAGTCTCGTCTTCGCGCAGGTAGCGCCACTTGCCGAGAGGCAGGTCGCCCAGCCGCACCTTGCCGACGCGCACCCGCTTGAGGCCGACGACGCGCAGGCCGACGAGCTCGCACATGCGACGGATCTGCCGTTTCCGCCCTTCGTTGAGGATGAAGCGCAGCTGGTCTTCGTTCAGCCATTCGACCCTGGCCGGCTTCAATGGCTTGCCATCCAGTTCCAGCCCGTGATTGAGCAAGGCCAGACCGTTATCGACGATTTTCCCCTCGACGCGCACGAGATACTCTTTCTCGACCTTGGAATTCTCGCCGATCAGTTGCCGCGCCACGCGCCCGTCCTGAGTCAGAACCAGCAGGCCGGTGGAATCGATATCCAGGCGACCAGCCGGCGCCAGCCCCTTGAGGTGCGATGCGTGGAAGAGCGCCGTATCCGGCGCGTGGTATTGGTTTTCGGGCAGGACAAGCGTCACCGCCGGCTGGAAACCCGGTTCGGGCTGGCCAGACACGTAGCCGACCGGCTTGTGCAGCAGGACGGTCATCAGGCGCTGTTGCGTGGCCCGGGCCTGCTTGTCGAGGGTGATTTTCGCGGACGGATCGACGCGCGAGCCGAGTTCGCTGACCCGCTCGCCATCCACGTAGACCCAGCCACGTTCGATGAAGCTGTCGGCCTCACGCCGCGAACACAACCCACGTTCGGCCATCAGCTTGGAAACGCGGACTCCTTCCGAAGGATTGCTCCGTGGCGTTGTCTGGGTCTGCCGCGGGACCATTCCTGATCCGATATTCGCCGGAGCCGGACCCCGTCCTATTTCGCCTCGGGGCCGCCCAGCCGACTCCCCGCGATCTCGTCCTGTCTTCCCGTCAACCGGCTTGCCAGACGTCGGCGGCCGGGTGGAATGCCCCACCGGACTCTCGGATCGTCCTTTTTCCGGTCCTGCTCCGCTTGCCCGCGCAGGCTTCTTGGCCCGCCAGTCGGTCTTTCGGGCCGGTGTTGCCTCGGCCAGCTCCGGGCCGGCATCGGTTGGATTGCGCCGGACCTTGACGGTGGGCTTCCCGCGAATCGGCTTGCGGCGCGGATTGACCGGCGTTTCTTCGCCTTCCACCTTGACGGGCAGGCGCAGGGTCTTGCGTGGCGTGTCGGACATCAGAGAATGTCGAGCAGTTCGACTTCAAAGACCAGCGTGGCATTCGGAGGAATCACTCCACCCGCGCCACGTGCGCCGTATCCGAGATGCGGCGGGATGGTCAGCTTGCGGACTCCGCCGACACGCATGCCCTGCACACCTTCATCCCAGCCGGCAATCACGGTTTGTTGCCCGAGAGGGAACTCGAAGGGCTCGTCGCGATCCTTGCTGGAATCGAACTTGCTGCCGTTGGTCAGCCAACCGGTATAGTGAACGCTGACAAACTGGCCAGCGGCGGCGGTATCACCGGTGCCCACGCGAATCTCTTCGATTTGCAGGCCGGTTTCTGTCGTGGTATTGGACATGGTGTGCTCTCCTCGAATGAATCCGGAAGTTTAGACCAGCGGGAACCTCGGGGCCAGTGCAATTTGGCCCGACGCCATCGGAAATCACCGGGCTTTCGGCTAAACTTGTCGGACAGACCAATAAGCGGGAGGCGACATGGATATCCGATCAATCATCGCGCCGACAGTTACCGACTTCAACGCGCTGGAAGAATTCATTGAATCCCTGCATGACTTGGCGCCGGGGATCGAACGCGATGTTTCGCGCCTGAAGAACAGTCCCGGCGATCGGGACATCCTGGGCAGCCTCTTTCGCACCATGCACAACATCAAGGGTGACGCGACATTGTGCCGCGTCGAACTGGCCGTCGCCATCGCCCATCCGATCGAAACCTTGTTGGCGCGCTTGCGTAACAGTGAAATCAGCTTCAGCGACACCCTTGCGGAAGCGGTACTGTTGGCAGTAGACCGGCTGGAATTGGCCGTGGAGAGCCTGCGCGCACATCGCCCGCTGGAAAATCTGCGGCTGTTGCCGTTGGTGCAGGAACTGGAACGCCTCGCCGACGCGTCGCCTTCCGACCTCACGGCTTGCGCGAGCGACCTGATTGAAGCGGTAACCGGATTCCGTCCCGCCGGTGAGGCGGCGACTCGCGGACGCCGCCGGACGCAGAGCTCGATCACCCGATCGTCATCGCAAACGAGCGACGATCTGCGCTTCTTCCGCAGCCTTGCGGATCAACTGGAGAGCCGCTCTCCGCTCTTCAAGGGACGAACTTTGCGGCTCTTGCGCCTGGCTACCGAAACCAACATGATCAATGGGAAAGCGGTCGACCCGGCGCAGCTGGAGGCGGCGGTCTATCTGCACGATATCGGCATGATGTTCCTGCCCGAGTCGGTGTGGCTGAAGGTCGGCGGCATGACTCCAGACGAGAAGACACTGCTGCACAACCATCCAGGCTACGCGGCCGGACTGCTGGCGCGCATGACTGGCTGGGAGGCCGCAACCGAAATGGTCGCGCAACATCACGAGATGCCTGACGGCCAAGGTTACCCGGAAGGAATCACCTCCGAAGACATCAACGACGGCGCGAAGATTCTGGCCATCGTCGACGCGTTTGAATCGGTCATGCTGAAGCATGCGCACCGGGGCAAGAATCGTTCGGTGCTGCGTGCCATTGCCGAGATCAATGCGTGCAACAACCAGTTTTCGCAGGATTGGATCGGGCCTTTCAACCAAGTCATCCATCGCTCGGTGAATCATTGACATTGATGGCTGAAGACACTGTATCGGCTGATCTCGAGCGGCGTTTCGGCGGAGTGCGAAGGCTCTATGGCGCCGACGCCTTNNNCTGGCACGTTCGGCAGTCGGCCGCATCACGCTGATCGATCTGGACATGGTTGCGGAGTCCAACGTAAATCGCCAGATCCACGCGCTCGACGAGGCTTTTGGCAAAGCCAAGACGGAGGCCATGGCCGAGAGGATCCGTGCCATCAATCCTGCCTGCCGAGTCGAAACGATCGAGGATTTCGTTACGCCGGATAACGTGGGCACCATGCTTGGCCGGGATTTCGATTCGGTTGTCGACGCCATCGACCAGGTCCGTACCAAGGCGGCAATGATTGCCTGGTGCGCCAACCACAGCGTTCCGTTGGTCACTGCCGGCGGAGCTGGCGGCCAGACCGATCCTGTGCGGATAGAGATTACCGATCTTGCGCGAACGGTGCAGGACCCGTTGCTGGCCAAGGTGCGCTCATTACTGCGCAAGGAATATGGCTTCACACGAGACCCGAAGAAGAAATTCGGAATCCCGGCGGTCTATTCCAGCGAACCCGTGCGCTATCCTGATACCGGAGCCAGTTGTGACGTGCCCGCATCTCCGGCGGGACTCAATTGTGCGGGCTATGGGTCGTCAGTCTGCGTTACCGCCACGTTCGGACTTTTCGCGGCGAGCGAAGCGCTACGCCATCTCGCGCAAGCAACTCCGGCAGGCTGACGGAATCGGATCAGCGGGGCCGCGACTCGCTGTCCAGCCACACCTCCAGCCCTTGGGCGTTGATCTCGATGTCGTGCTTCAGGATTTCCAGAATCGCCGTGGAAGCCAGCGTGCATCCAATGGCCGCGATCTCCGTCACCATCAGTTGGGCCAACCCGTCCCGAATCAAATCGTGGCGCGCCTTTCCGGTGTTTTTGTGCCGACGGGCGATTTCGACGTATGCGTCGATCAAACGGTGCATTTCCCTCGCTGTGCCGGGAACATCGTGGACTTGACCGAAATGGGTCAGGTAGATGGCTCCGGGGTTAAAACTCATCACCAAGTCGATGGAGGCATGCATTTCCTCGGGGTCGAACTGCACTGGCGTCGTTCCGGGGAAGACGAATTGCCGGCTGCCAATGTCAAACTCGGGATAGGAAAGGCCGAAGGCATCCCCCGTGAAGATATGCCCGGTCTTTTCGTCGCGAATGCAAACGTGGTGCCGGGCATGCCCCGGCGTATCGAGGATATGCACTTGCCGTCCAGCCAGGGCGAGACGCAAGTCATGCGTCGCCTCGACGATACGCGCCGGATCGACCGGAAGGACATCGCCATAAAGCCTGGCCATTTCTTCTTTGCCATACACGGCAGTCGCGCCTTCGATCAGCTTCGAGGGATCGATCATGTGCCGCACTCCGCGCGGATGAACCACCAGCCGGGCATTGGAAAATTGCTGCATCATCAAGCCCGCGCCGCCCGCGTGATCGAGATGGATATGAGTCAGAAAGATGTAATCAACCTGTTGGATCGAGACGCCGAGTTCATCGAGCGCGCTCATCACTCGAGGCAGGGAATCGTTCGTGCCGGTATCAACTAGGGCCACCCGATCGGCTTCCTTGATCAAATGAACGGCAGCCAATCGAGGACGAAGATAGAGAGCATCGACAGCATAGATGCCGTTTTGGTACGCAGTCAGGAAACTCATGAGCAGAGGCCGATTAAGGAAGCGGAAAAATGAACGCCGTATTATCCGCGATTCTTCAGTTTCCCTCACCCGTCCTGATCAGCCTTGAGAAATGTTGTCGTAGTTTGGCCACCTTGGGCGCGATCACAAGCTGGCAATAGCCCTGTTCGGGATTCCGCTCGAAATAGCGCTGGTGATACTCCTCTGCCGGATAAAAAACCGGCGCCGGAATGACCTGAGTCACCACCGGTTTCCCCCACCAGTCTTCTGCGTTGATCCGCGCAATCATCTTTTCCGCGACATCCCTTTGCATCGGCGAGTGGTAGAAAACGACCGACCGGTACTGAGTCCCAACGTCATGCCCTTGCCGATTAAGGGTGGTGGGATCATGAATAGTGAAAAATATCTCGAGCAGGGTCTCGAATCCGATTTGCTCCGGCTCAAAGAATACTCGAACGACCTCCGCATGGCCGCTGTCACCTTCGCAAACGGTGCGATAGGTCGGATTGATCGTCAAACCACCGCTGTAACCGGGTTCAACGGAGACAACGCCCGCCATCTTCTGAAAAACCGCCTCAAGGCACCAGAAGCAACCGCCACCCAAGGTAGCAACCGCGTGATTTCCTTCAGCCATCGCGCCCCCTCTCGAATGCAGCGTTTGACTGCGGACATCGGGAAAAGCTCCCCGTGCCGATGGCTGGAGCCGCAAAGCAAACAGCCCTCGTCGCTGA
>DBMG01000017.1 GCA_002304785.1 Candidatus Accumulibacter sp. UBA704
CCAATCCGCGCCCGCTGTATTCGCCGCATCTCGGCTACAGCGAAGAGACTCTCGGTGAACTGAAGATATTCTTCGCCGCCCGCGAATTGCGGGCGCGATACGGCGAGGCGGCCTTGCCCAACGCCATCATTTCCAAGACTGACAGCGTGTCGGACCTGCTCGAAGTCGCCCTGCTGCTCAAGGAAGCCGGCCTGTTGCAGCCGGCGTCGCCGCTCGGCGGCGGCCAGCCGCCAGTGCTGGGCATGAACATCATCCCGTTGTTCGAAACGATCGGCGATCTGCGCAACGGCCCGTCGATCATGCAGCGCCTCTTCGCGCTGCCCGCGTATCGCGCCTTGGTGCATTCGCGAGGCGACGAGCAGGAAGTGATGCTCGGGTACTCGGACAGCAACAAGGACGGCGGTTTTCTCACCTCCGGCTGGGAGTTGTACAAAGCCGAGGTCGAGCTCGCGCGCGTGTTCGACGCGGCGGGAGTGCGTCTGCGGCTGTTCCATGGGCGCGGCGGCTCGGTGGGACGGGGCGGCGGGCCGAGCTACCTGGCCATTCTGGCGCAACCGGACGGCGCCGTTTCCGGGCAGATTCGCATTACCGAGCAGGGCGAAGTGATCTCATCGAAGTATTCCAATCCGGAAGTCGGTCGCCGCAATCTGGAGACACTGGCCGCCGCCACCCTTGAAGCAACGTTGCTGGATCTGGAAGGAAAAACCGAGCCGGCGGCCTACCACGCGGTGATGGAACGGCTGTCCGAACTGGCGTTCCAGGCCTATCGCGGGCTGGTGTACGAAACCGAAGGCTTCAACCGTTTCTTCCGGCAGGCAACGCCCATCGCGGAAATCGGCGGCCTCAATATCGGCAGCCGCCCCGCTTCCCGCAAGGCATCGGATCGTATCGAGGATCTGCGCGCCATCCCTTGGGTCTTCAGTTGGGCCCAGTGCCGCCTGATGCTGCCGGGCTGGTACGGGTTCGGTTCGGCGGTGGAGCGCTGGCTCGAAGAGAACCCGAACGGCATGGAAATTCTGCGCCGCATGGTCGCCACCTGGCCGTTCTTCAACGCGCTGCTCTCCAACATGGACATGGTGATGGCCAAGGCCGACCTGGTGATCGCCGCACGCTATGCCCATCTGGTGACCGACGCGACGCTGCGCGACGAGATCTTCGGACGCATCCGTGCCGAGTTCGAGCGCACCCGTCGGCTCCTCCTGGCCATTGAGCAGCAGGAGGATTTTCTGGCCGACAATCCGCTGCTGAAGCGCTCGATCCGCACCCGATTCCCCTACATGGACCCGCTCAACCACCTACAGATCGAATTGCTGCAGCGCCACCGCGCCGGCGAAAGCGACGAGCGCGTGCAACGCGGCATTCATATGTCGATCAACGGAATCGCCGCTGGGCTGCGTAATAGCGGGTGATCAAGGAAGGCGGCGGACTATTCGCCCGCCGGCCAAAGGCTCAAACCAGCCAATCCCGAAATGGCGCCAGCTCCGTCCCCGTCTCGATGTACCAGGTCCGGCGCGTCGCATCCCAGCGGGCGCCCAGTGCCTTGGCTTTGTCCTTTTCGGCGTAGCTGACTTTGAGATCGGTGCGCTGACTGGCGAGGCGGGTGGCTTTTTGGGTTTTATTGGCTTTGGCGGCGGCATCGATGGCTGCTGCTTGGGCATCGGCGAGCTTCTCGCGCGCCGTTTCGGCTCTTGCTGCGAGAGCCGATCCAAGGCCCATGCGCTCGATGAAGACGCTTTGCCGCTCTGGCGCATCGGGGATAACCAAGGTCAGCCGGGCTCTGGCGCGGGTGGCGCCGACGTAAAAGAGGTTGGATTCGTCGGCAGAAGCAGCGCCGGCCTGGGGAAATTCGCCTTGCTCAAGGAAGGGCAGGATGACGTGTTCGTATTCCTTGCCCTTGGCGGTGGCTACGCGTTCCACGGTCACCCCCTTCTTACTGCGGCTTTTGCCCACCGTCGCTTCGCGTTCACCGATACTGGCCGAAAAGTCGGCCAAAGAGAGGCCGCTAGCGCGGGCCAGTTCGATGAACCCTTGCGCCGAGCGGATGACGACCTCGGCTTCCTGGGGATAGACGTAGAGCCGCTTGATCGCCGCCTCCAGGCCCAGCCGCGCCCAAATCTCGGCGAACACCTCGGCGGCCGGAGTGTCGCCGGCCAACCCACGCAGGTAGTCGACGCTGGCGACGATGCGCTGGCGGGCGGGAGAGAGCTTTTCGCCGTCCTTGCCGGCGATCAGCCCGGAAAAGAAACTCTGCAGCGTGTCGGGCGAGTCGGCCACCGTTTGTTGTGCCCAGGCCAGCGCTTGTTCCTCGCTGGCGGGCGTGCCGACGCCGGGCAGGTAGAGGCTGGCTTTGAGGTCGAGTTCGCCGAAGGTGACCAGTGCCTCGACGATGGCCTTGCGCACGTCCTTGGCCGCCACCGTCGCCAGATTGCCCAGGGCAATCGCCAGCATCCCGCGCAGAAACAGGATTTCCGGGCGTTGCAGGTAGGGCACCAGGCCGTGGCAGTGGTAGGCGATGCCGGCGGTGATCAACGCATTTTCGATGGCAATCGACTGGTGGCTGTCGCGCAGCAGGATGGCGCAGTCGCCAAGCACCCCCCCCTCCTTTTTCCATAGTCGTAGCGCCTTGACCACCAGCTCGCCGCCCTGCGTCCAGTCGCCTGCCGGGTAGGTCAGGCGGGGAATGTCGGTGACGGTGGTGAGCCCCGACTGCGAAAGCTTGTTCTTGAACTTACCCATCGACAGGGCCAGGTGGGCGCCGTGGCGGTACGTGGCTGACAGCGGCAGGCGGCGCAAGGCGGGGAAAGCGTGGTCGAAGCGTTCGCGCAGGTATTGGGCATCGGCGCCAAGTGTGGCGTGGATCACCTGGTCCTTGTCTCCCGCCCCGACAAAGCAGGCCTTGCCCCGCGTGTTCCCTTTGTCCAGCAACGCCAGGAGGATGCGAAATGCGGCCTCGTTCATGTCGTGCAACTCGTCGCACACCACCAACTGGCAAGTCGGCAGAAAATCGGCGATCTCCGGCCGTTCGCCGAGGTTGCGTGCCAGATCGTACGTGGCGTCGAACGGCCCGCGAAACTTCGCCTCGCCGAAAACGCCCAGGCGCAGCTCCTCGTACTCCAGGAAAGTCAGCAAATGCGTGAGCGACAGCCCCATCACCTCGGCAGTCTCCGGGTGGCCGAGCAGGTCGGCGTCCTCCGGGTAGGCGAGCCGCGCCTTGACCGCCATCTGCAAGTCGAGAAACTGGCTCACCGCCAGATTGTGGGTGGCGATCTCCAGGCCGCTGTAACGATATTGGTACTTGGCGCTGACGTGGTCGAGCGCCGCCAGCACCTGCTCGCGCAACTGTGGCGCCGTCGCGCTCGGCACGGCAAAGCCCTCGTACTCCTGCAACACGGCCTGTGCCAGGCTGTCGAAAGTTTCCACCCGCACTGCCGCCGCCAAGGCCGGTGCGATGCCCACCTCCACCAGCCGCCGGCGCATCACTTCCCGCGCCTCATCGGTAAACACCAACGCCAACATCCCCGTCGCCGGCCCCCCACGCGCCAGCGACTCGCCAATACGCAAGGCCAGCGTGGTCGTCTTCGCTGCCCCTGCATTTGCCTCGACCAGGATCACCCGCTCGCTGGCGGTCTGGATTTCGCGCTGCTCGGCGGTGGGGGTGAAGGCGGAGGGAGTGAAGCGGGGGGAGGAGGTCATTTTGTCGGAGGCTTTCGGGGCTGCGGGAAAGAGAGGAGGAGTTTACCGCGAGGGATGGTCGTTGCTCTCCCGACGCTGGATAATGTCGGGCAAAACAATAAGCGAAGAGATTCACATGCCAAGACGTTCCACGCCGCCGATCACCCTTCCCGAATACGAGAGACTGTTTCGGACAATTCATGCCGTCGTGGCGAACGAGCAAGGCGATCCGACCAAGGCATGCCTGTTCTTCGCGGTGGCCGGGGCCTACTTGCTCAAGCGGCATCACAAGCTGAGTTCGGCCTGCCCGGTTGCCGGCGTGGCGGGGTACAACCTGCGGACGCCAACCAACTTCTCACTAGTTTTTGGAAAACCGGAGAACGATACCTTGGTCTCCGATACCAACAACTTCCACTGCTGGATTGAAGCTGACGGCTGGGTTATCGATCTGATGGCGCCATTGTTCGACGATATGGCTCCTGCTGATCGAAAAGGAGCGGTCATTCCCCGCTTCATGTTCCAGAAACCGGTGGTCGCCGACGTGAAGTCGATCAGTCTCGATACGCCGGGTGCGTATTTCCATCTCCCGAACGACCGGCTAACCACCGACCTGATGCAGGGATTCACCGAGAAATCCGCACATTCAGATCTCGTTCGAGTCTGCGACCATTGGTATGTCCGCCCACCCAAGAAGATCTCGCCGAGTATCGGCATTGAGGATCAAACCGGGAAAGCCAAAGAAGTGTTTTTGTCCCCGGTACGGATTGCTGGCGTGTGGTGACCTGAAGTGTCTTCGAGCCAAGCCTCGTAACGCCTGCTAATGCACTGCCAACACTGTTGCGGTAGGATGACCGGAATACCTATTTGAGCTGAATCGCTATGGCGACAACTTACTTGTTTGTCGATGCAGACAATCAAAGCCCGATTCTCGCATCGACTTTGAGCAAGTTTCTGAGGACCATCGGGCGCGATTCAGCAAAGGCCATCGTTGCAGGAAACGGTGTTGGAGACCGGGTTAGAAACTGGGAGGAATCTCTTACGGAGGCTCTACCGGGAATCGAGATATCGTGCCACGTTGCTCCAAATCGCAAGCAGTCTGCTGACGTACGATTGATGTTCGAGTTGGCCCGCTTTTACCACGCGCAACCCGATCCATCCTCATTGCTCATTGTTTTCTCGCGTGACGAACTTATGGTTGCCGCGACCGAGTTTCTGGTTGAACTGGGTCACAGCGCAATGCTCGTGGTCGGAGCCTCGGCGAGCAGCAATGCATTGCATACAGATGTCCCGTTCGTCGTGCTGACGACCCCGCAGCAAATTGGATCAACTTCCTCGACGACTCCGACCGCTCAACCTGTTGCTCCACCAGCAGCAACTCAGAACCAGAACAAGATCGACACACAAACCGTATTGAAGGCGGTTACGGCGATTCGACAGAAACTTAGCCCTAACAAGCAGGGTGGCTACGCAGCATCGGCCGTTGGCCAGGTCTTGGCTCAACTTGGCCACGACAAGGCCACGCGATCCAAAATCGTGTCTCAGATTCAAAACCTCCAAGAAGTCGGCACCGGGTCAGAGAAACGCCTGATTTTTTGAGTTCGTCATACGGCGCGCGGGACAGCGGGATAGGGCTGGCGTCTGGGGCGTCGCTGCCGAAACCGAAGAAGTGAACGCCACGGACGCTAGATTGGGGGACGAAATAGATAGAAATCGTTCTCAGGTTACCCCTTCAGCGCCCCCATCATCCTCCTCACCTCCGTCAAACACGATCCGCACAACGTACCGCATTTCAGCTTTTCCTTGATTGCTGTCAGGGCCTGGCCTGATCTGATCTCGGCCTCGATGGCGTCGGCGCTGACGTCGAAGCAGTTGCACACGACGCGCCGGGGCGCGGCGGCGGCGACGGGCGGGGTGGCGCGGGGGGCGAAGATCCAGCGGCGCAGTTCGTCGATGGCTGCGCCGTCGCGCAGGGCGGTGCGCAGCCA
>DBMG01000151.1 GCA_002304785.1 Candidatus Accumulibacter sp. UBA704
AACCGGATGGGCCGGTTCGCGCAACGGTGGTACTGTTTCATGGGAATGCCGGACACGCCGGGCACCGTACCTGGTATGCGGACGAACTTGGGCGCTTTGGCCTGCGCGTGATTCTGGCCGAGTATCCGGCCTACGGGGCGCGCACCGGCGACCTCGGCGAAACCGCACTGGTCGCCGACGCGGCCGAAACGCTTGCCCTGGCCCGACGCCAGTTCGCGGAGCCGATGTTCCTCGCGGGCGAATCGCTGGGTGCCGGGGTTGCCGCCGCGGTGGCGACGTCGGCCGACATCGCCGCCGTTTTGTTGATCACGCCGTGGGACAGCATCGAGAGCGTCGCGCGCCACCATTACCCCTGGCTTCCAGCCGGCTGGCTGCTGCTCGACCGTTACGATAGCGTCGCGAATCTTTCCGCTTACCGTGGGCGCGTGGCCATGGTCGTTGCCGAGCGCGACAGCATCGTGCCGGCGGAACTCGGGCGTCGCCTGTTTGCGGGTGTGTCTTCGCGCAAGCGGCTGTGGGTCGTTCCCGCTGCCGATCACAATGACTGGATGGGGTGCGTCGATTCGGCGTGGTGGCAGTCGGTCGTCCAGTTTCTGGTCGACCGTTAGGATGTGTTCTCATTTATGCAATCCAGTGGATAATTGAGAACACACCCTGGCACTATAATTCGACAACGACGCGCCCGCATCGCCGTTTCCCGGGACTCAATCCGGGTTCCGCAAATTCAAGATGCGTTGCGGAACACCCTCCCTGCCAAAGCCCCCATGACCGATCAGGATGGCCTCCCCACACCGGCTCGCTACTACGCGATGGTCGTCGTCTTGCTCGGCATCACCATGTCCGTGCTCGACGGCACCATCGTCAACCTGGCCTTGCCGAGGATCGCCCATGATCTGCAGGCCAGCGCGGCGCATTCGGTATGGGTCGTTAACGCGTACCAGATCTCGACGCTGGCCTTGCTGCTGCCGCTGGCCACATTGGGCGACCTCGTGGGATATCGGCGCGTCTATCTGAGCGGGTTGACGCTTTTCACGCTTGCCTCGCTCGGATGCGCCCTGGCGGATTCCCTGCCCACCCTGGCCGCCGCGCGAGCCGTTCAAGGACTGGGATCCGCCGGGATCATGTCGGTCAATCCCGCTCTGGTGCGGCTGATCTACCCGAGAAGGCTGCTGGGCCGCGGTATCGCCATCAATTCCATGGTGGTGGCGGCCGCCGCGGTTGCCGGGCCGTCCGTCGCGGCCGGCATTCTCTCGGTGGCGTCATGGCCGTGGTTGTTTGCCGTGAACCTGCCGCTCGGTGTGATCGTCGTATGGCTGGGGTTTCGCGCGCTGCCGCGAAATGTGGCGGCACCGGCCGACGGAGTGCGATTGTCCTGGGTCGACGTCCTGCTCAATGCGCTGATGTTCAGCCTGGTATTTCTGGGCGTCGACGCGCTGGGCGCACAATCCTCGGCGTCGGCCGCTCTTCCAGCCAAAGCCGTGGGCATGACGTTGCTCGGCGTCGGCATTGCGCTTGGAACTATCTACCTTCGCCGTCAGTTGCGTCAGCCGGTTCCGATCCTTCCGGTGGACCTGCTGCGCATCCCGGTGTTTGCCTTGTCGATGTGCACGTCGATAGCGGCCTTCGCCGCGCAGACTCTGGCGTATATCGCGCTGCCGTTCCTGCTGCTCGACGGCTATGGCCATACCCCCGTCCAGGCCGGACTGCTGATCACGGCGTGGCCGCTGGCCATCGTCGTCGTTGCCCCGCTCGCGGGGCTTTTGATCGGGCGCTATCAGGATGGTTTGCTCGGCGGGTTCGGCTTGAGCTTCCTGTCGGCCGGCCTGGCGCTGCTCGCCGCCTTGTCGGCAAACCCGTCGAACGTCGACATCGTGTGGCGCCTGGCGCTTTGCGGCATCGGTTTCGGACTGTTCCAGTCGCCGAATAACCATACGATCGTTACAACGGCGCCGCTTCATCGATCCGGCGGCGCCAGCGGCATGCTGGCCACGGCGCGTCTCACCGGGCAGACCCTCGGCGCGGCGATGATGGCCATCATCTTCAGCTTCACCAATGCCCACGATGGGCGCGGCCCAAACATTGCGCTGGCGCTGGCCGCCATCCTTGCGGGGTTGGCGGCCGCTTTCAGTACGCTGCGCTTGCGGCATCGTGCCGCGGGGAACTAGTGCAAATCCGCTACGGCCTTGGCGATACGGCGACAGCCCTCTTCGATGACTTCAAGACTCGTCGCGATCGACATGCGGAAGTAGGGGGAAAGGCCATAGACCGTACCGGCGATGACGGCGACTCCGGCAACTTCCAGGAGATACATCACCGCATCCATGTCGGTTTCGATCTTCTTCCCTTCCGGCGTCGTGCGGCCGATCATGCCCGAGCAATTGACGTACAGGTAGAAGGCGCCGACCGGCGTGCGGCAACTGAGTCCGGGGATCGCGTTGATCAGCCTGAGCGCCAGGTCGCGCCGCTGCTGGTAGATGGCCACCCAGTCGTTGAGGAAGCTCTGGTCGCCGCGCAGGGCCGCCAGCGCCGCCGCCTGGGCGATCGAGCAGGCGTTGGTGACCGACTGCGATTGCAGCATATCCAGCGCTGCGATCAGATCGGCCGGCCCGGCCGCCCAGCCGATACGCCAGCCGGTCATGGCATAGGTTTTCGACACGCCGTTGATCACCAGCGTGCGAGACTTCAATTCCGGCTCGATGGCCACCGGGTGCGGGTTTTCCCGGGAACCGAAACGGATGTGCTCGTAGATGTCGTCGGTCATCAACA
>DBMG01000132.1:0-1061 GCA_002304785.1 Candidatus Accumulibacter sp. UBA704
GTCTGGCTGACGTCGTGCTGGTACTGGCCGACGCCGATCGACTTCGGGTCGATCTTGACGAGTTCGGCGAGCGGATCCTGCAGGCGGCGGGCGATGGAGACGGCGCCGCGCAGGCTCACGTCCAGTTCGGGGAATTCGCGGGCCGCGTACTCGGATGCGGAATAAACCGACGCGCCGGCTTCGGAGACGACAATCTTGGTCAGGCGCAGTTCCGGCACCATGCGGATCAGGTCCGCGGCGAGCTTGTCGGTTTCGCGCGAGGCGGTGCCGTTGCCGATGCTGACGAGGTCGACGTTGTGCTTCTTCGCCAGAACGGCCAGCGTGTGCAGTGCGCCATCCCAGTCGCGGCGCGGCTCGTGCGGGTATACCGTCGCCGTGTCGAGCAGCTTGCCGGTGGCGTCCACGACCGCGACCTTGCAGCCGGTGCGGATGCCGGGGTCGATGCCCATCGTCGAACGTTGTCCGGCCGGCGCGGCAAGCAGCAGGTCGTGCAGGTTGATGCCGAAGACGCGGATGGCTTCCTCCTCCGCGCGCTCGCGCAGGGCGTTCATCAGGTCCAGTTCGAGGTGCAGGAAGATCTTGATGCGCCACGTCCAGCGGACCGTGTCGGCCAGCCATTTGTCGGCCGGCCGGCCCTGGTCGATGATGCCGAAATGCTTGGCGATGCGCCCTTCGCACGGGTTGGGGCCGCTCGGCTTGTTGGCCTCGTCGAGTTCCGTGTCGAGCACCAGCGCGACTTGCAGCGCGCCCTCGTTACGCCCGCGGAAGAGGGCCAGCGCGCGGTGCGATGGAATCGTGCCGATCGTCTCCGAGTAGTCGAAGTAGTCGCGGAATTTCGCGCCTTCGGTCTCCTTGCCTTCTACGACGGTCGATTTGATGACGCCGTGTTCCTCCAGATACTCGCGCAGCTGGCCGAGCAGAGCGGCGTCTTCCGAGAACTGCTCCATGAGGATCTGTCGTGCGCCGTCGAGCACGGCTTTCACGTCGGCAAAGCCGGCCTCTGTGTTGATGAACTTCTCCGCCTCATTTTCCGGCGTCAGCGTCGGGTCGGCGAGCAGCGC
>DBMG01000132.1:1163-6602 GCA_002304785.1 Candidatus Accumulibacter sp. UBA704
CTCGCGCAGGTAGGCCAGGCGCTCGTCGAGCGTGCGCAGCTGCGTGTCGTCGAGTCCGCCGGTCACTTCCTTGCGGTAACGGGCGACGAACGGAACCGTCGCGCCTTCGTCGAGCAGTTCCACGGCGGCGACGACCTGGCGCAGGGTGCAGCCGATTTCTTCGGCGATTTTCTGGGTGATGCGGAGTTCAGCGGAGGATGCCATCGGTGTTGCGTTCGCTCGGAAAAAAGGGCGAACTATGCGCAATCGGGAAGGAAAATTCAAGTACGCCCGGGATTAGACGGCCGAAAGCAAAATACCGAGTCCCGGTAACTTTACCTTTGCCTTGCGGCGCGTATTCGAATGGGGTTAAATGAATTGCCGGTCATTGGTGAGCCGGGCATACGGGGATGGAGTCATGAAAATCGATATCGAGCGTCTGGGGCTGAAAAACGTGGTGGTTGATCCGGAAACGCTGTTTGCGTTTCCTGATGGTCTGGCCGGTTTCGAGCACTGCAAGCGCTTCAAGTTGTTCCACGAAGAAGGCAAGCCGACCGTTTTCTGGTTGCAGTCCGTTGACGATCCGGATGTGATGTTTCCGGTAGTCGCTCCCGAGCAACTCGACCTGGAATATCAGATCGAGTTGAGCGACGAGGATTGTTCGCTGATCGACTTGCAGGACGGAGCCGATGCTGCCGTGGTGGTGATCATCTATCGCGATGCGGCGCAGGACGGCAAAATTGCTGCGAACGCCCATTCGCCCGTGGTCCTGAACCTGAGAAGCCGCAAGGGAATGCAGAAGATTTTGAAGAGCATTGAGCCTACGGTGGTTTTTCGCGGTCGATAGCAGAGGACGGCAGAGGCAATCTTTCCGTTTCCGTATTGGCCAGCAACCTCGAGAGCTGGAGGCCCTGACGATGCTGCCGCGGCGACAACGCGGCAGTTTTTCTTGGTGCGCCCCGCGCGCTTGCTTTCTGGAAGCGCTCGGTACCTCAGGGGAAAGCCTTCCCTTGCACCATTCTGATGCCCGCCCTGCCGGCAAATTCGGCGAACTCGACGGAATGCCTCGGCAAGTCGGCAATGTTCAACGATGCGCGGATATCCCGCAGGGCCACCAGGGCGCAATCGCCGCCTTTCCAGCTGTTCAGCAGACGCTCAAAGGCGTCGATGAATCTCATCCCCTCCAGTTCGGCGCGCAGCGTAAAGACGTGATCGCCGGGTATGGCTTTTGACAGCTGAAGAATCCGGTCCACGGCTTGCTCGGGTGAAAAGCCGGGTTCCAACACGAGTATTTCGTCGAGAGTCGGCAGAGTCGTCGGAATTTGCGGACAGTCGATCAGCTCTCCATCAATGACCGGCAGGAAAGGGTGACTTCCGCGGCAATCGCTGGCGTAGGAAAATCCTTTTCGCTGTGTGAGGCGCAGGGCGTGGCGGTTCATCCGCCAACCGGCGGCGGCATGCGCCAGCGGTGCCGTGCCAAACACGTCGCCGAAGCGCTTGCAGGCTTTCCCCATGGCGGATTCTGCAAGGCTGTTCCCGAAGGCGAGTATCCGTTCTTCCCATTGGGCGCGATCCCAAGCGTGGATGCCCGTTTCGAAGCCTGCCTCATGCGTCTGCCTCAGGATGTCGGCACAACGGGTTCCGATGTCCGGCCCCGGCAGCAGGCGTCCGTAGAGGCGGGAAGCAAGGCCGTAGTATCGTTTCAGCGAGTCCGCGCCGGATGCGCATCCGCTGCGATCCGGGCCGAGCGAAAAGAAGAACGAGGCTTGTGCGCCATGATTCTTGAGTATTCCGGCGAGTGCCGGGACGCCAATCTGCGTCCCGTGACAGGTGTCGACGTCGATCTTGAGGGCAATTCGTTTCATTGGAGGTAAGGTTGCTGCCGGCCGAGATACAACGGGTGGCCCTGCCGGCAAGGTTTCAAGAGAAAAGCAGCGCTGCGGCGACTTTCCGTTTTTCTCCGGCGAGGACGTTGTAGGTCCGGCAGACGGCCCGGATGTCCATCACTTCAAGCCCTTTTCGCGTCTGCATGAGCGGTTGCAGCAGTTCGGGGCGAGGGAATCGAAGCAGGTCGCCAGTGCCCAGCAGGATTATTTCGGCGTCGAGAGAAGCAAGGAAGTCGAAATCGGTGCACTCTAGCGTGTCGAAGTTCGCGGTTGTCCAGCCTTCGATCAGTTGGTACGGCAGGACGACAAGACTTCCGGTGTGCCGCACGGCATTGACGCTGACATAGCCGTCGCCGTAGGCTGTAAAGGTGTTCCATCCTTCTGTCTGGGCCGGTTGCAGCTTCATAAAATTGCGGTGCGCGGTGCGATAAAGTAGGATTATATCTTTTGCAGCCGCCTGTACGCTGGCGTTTGGCCCTGGTGTTTGGCCTCTGTCCGGCAAGTGGAGCTTCGCTTCCTTGATGAAGGGGCGGTCTGCGCCCAGACGATGAAGGAATTGCCGTGAAGCCCGTGTACAAATCAAACAAGCTTGCCAACGTCTGCTACGACATTCGCGGTCCCGTCTTGCAACAGGCCAAGCGCATGGAAGACGAAGGGCAGAAGATCATCAAGCTGAACATCGGAAATTTGGCGGCGTTCGGCTTCGATTCGCCGGAAGAGATTCAACTGGACATGATCCGGAATCTCCCGAATGCGGCAGGCTACTCAGACTCCAAGGGAATCTTCGCGGCCCGCAAGGCCGTCATGCATTACACGCAATTGAAGCAGATCAAGGGCGTGACGCTCGAGGATATCTACATCGGCAACGGAGTCTCGGAGCTGATCGTCATGGCCATGAACGCTCTGCTCAATACGGGAGACGAAGTGCTCGTGCCGGCGCCGGATTATCCGTTGTGGACGGCGGCAGTCAGCCTGTCCGGAGGAACCCCTCGGCACTATCTTTGCGACGAGCAGAACGGCTGGCTACCAGATCTTGGGGACATTCGCAGCAAGATCACGCCGCGCACCCGGGCAATAGTGATCATCAACCCGAACAATCCGACTGGCGCCTTGTATCCGGAAAGCGTGTTGCGCGAGATCGTTGCCATTGCCCGCGAACATGGTTTGATCATTTACGCCGACGAGGTGTACGACAAGGTGCTTTATGACGGTGCCACGCATACGGCGATTGGCTCGCTTTCCGAAGATGTGCTGACCATCAGCTTCAACGGCTTGTCCAAAAACTATCGTTCCTGCGGCTATCGCGCCGGCTGGATGGTCGTCTCCGGCGACCAGCGCGACGCACGCGACTACATCGAAGGACTGGAGATGCTGGCCTCGATGCGTCTTTGCGCCAACGTGCCCGGTCAGTACGGTATCCAGACGGCGCTAGGCGGCTATCAGAGCATCAACGACCTGGTGGCGCCGGGCGGCCGCCTGTGCCGTCAGCGCGATCTGGCGCATGAACTCATCACGGCGATTCCCGGGGTGACGTGCGTCAAGCCGAAAGCCACCCTTTACATGTTCCCGCGTCTCGATCCGGAGATGTATCCGATCAAGGACGATCAGGCGTTCATCGCCGAATTCCTGAAGGAAGAACGGGTTCTTCTGGTGCAGGGAACCGGCTTCAACTGGCCGCAACCTGACCATTTCCGGCTGGTATTCCTGCCGCATGAGGATGTGCTCCGGGAAGCGATAACCCGCATCGGCCGCTTCCTGGAAAATTATCGCAAGCGGCACGGAACCTGAGATGAGGGTTGTTGCCGTAACCGATAACCAGGGGCAAGTGGTGGAGCCGGCCTGGTTGTCAAACGCGGAGTTCGTTCACCGGCAGTTGCGTCCGCAACTGCCGGCGGATTATTTGTCGCGTCTGCGCGAAGTTTTTGCCAACGGTGCGCGGATGGCCGTTGTGGTGGAAGGTGACAAGGTCGTTTGCGTGGCTGTGTGGCGAATCATTGAAAACACCAATGAGGGACGCCGGCTCTATGTAGATGATCTGGTGAGCGACGAGGCACGGCGTTCGCGAGGTTCGGGGAAGTTGTTGCTCGACTGGCTGGAGGAAAAGGCCAGATCTCTTGTTTGTGGTGCATTGACGCTCGATTCCGGGGTGCAGCGACATGGCGCGCATCGTTTCTATTTTCGCGAGGGACTGCATGTCTCCGCGTACAGTTTTAAGAAAGTCCTGAAATGAAACCGATCAACGTTGGATTGCTGGGCATCGGCACAGTCGGTGGCGGCACCTTTACCGTACTTGAACGCAACGCCGAGGAAATCGCCCGGCGCGCCGGGCGTCCGATTCAGATTACGGTGGTCGCCGACAAGAACCTGGATCTCGCCAGGAAAGTTACCGGCGGGCGCTGCAGGATTACCGACGACGCCTTCTCCGTGGTCGGCGATGCGGAAATCGATATCGTCGTCGAGCTGATCGGCGGTTGCGGCGTGGCCAAGGAACTCGTCCTCAAGGCCATCGACAACGGCAAGCATGTGGTGACCGCCAACAAGGCGCTGCTGGCGAATCACGGCAACGAGATTTTCGCCGCCGCACAGAAGGTGGGCGTGACCGTTGCCTTCGAGGCGGCCGTTGCCGGCGGCATTCCGATCATCAAGGCGCTGCGAGAGGGGTTGACCGCCAACCGGATCGAGTGGATTGCCGGCATCATCAACGGGACGACCAATTTCATCCTCTCCGAAATGCGCAGCAAAGGGCTGCCCTTTGATGAAGTGCTCAAGGAGGCCCAGCTTCTGGGGTATGCCGAGGCTGATCCCACTTTCGACGTTGAAGGCATCGATGCGGCACACAAGCTGACCATCATGAGTGCCATCGCCTTCGGCAACTCGATGAAGTTCGACCAGGCCTACATCGAGGGAATCACCAAGCTGGATTCGACCGATATCACGTATGCCGAGCAACTGGGCTACCGCATCAAGCTGCTGGGTATTACCAAGCGTACGACCGAGGGTGTCGAACTGCGCGTGCATCCGACGCTGATTCCGGCCAAGCGCCTGATCGCCAATGTCGAAGGGGCGATGAATGCCGTGCTGGTCAAGGGCGATGCCGTTGGGGCGACGCTCTACTATGGCAAGGGGGCCGGCGCGGAACCGACGGCATCGGCTGTCATCGCCGATCTGGTCGACGTGGCGCGCATGCACACCGCCGATCCGGAACATCGCGTCCCGCATCTGGCTTTCCAGCCCGATGCCATCGTCGAATTGCCGATACTGCCGATTTCCGAAGTCATCACCAGCTATTATCTGCGTATGCGGGTCGAGGACAAACCGGGTGTTCTTGCAGACATCACGCGGATTCTTGCCGAACATCAGATTTCGATCGATGCCATGATCCAGCGGGAACCCGATGAAGGCGAGGAGCAAGCGGACATCATCATGCTCACGCACCAGACACGCGAGAAGAACATCGAGGACGCCATCGCCAGGATCGAGAAGCTGACGGTCATCAAGGGCGGAATCACTCGTCTCCGTCTTGAGGGATTGCTTTAGTCACGAGCCCGCGCTGTGTTGCTGCCGCGTGCAGCAA
>DBMG01000105.1:0-2024 GCA_002304785.1 Candidatus Accumulibacter sp. UBA704
GCAATGCGCTGCGCGATCAGGAAGCTACAGGCCAGGGCCAGGGCGATACCAACCACTAGCGCCGTGATCCCGCCACTGACCGCAGTGGTGATGCTGCTCGCTGCATTGGCTGACGAACGTTCCGATCCTTCGCGGTTCAGCTTCTGCAACTCGTCGGTCTGGTCGCGCAGAAAATTGGCCTCCTTGACCCACGTGGTCTTGCGCAGCTGCTGCGCTTCTTCGGTTCTTCCGGCCTTGGTCAGCGAAATCGCCTCGTTGACGGTTGCGCGGTACGCGGCCGCACCCTTGACGGCCTGTTCATACGCCTTCCGTTCCGCGTCGCCCGAGACAAGCGGCTCGTATTTCTTCAGCGCCGCGCCAAGTTCGCTATCGAGGTCGTTCAGCGACTTTTCCATCTTTCCTCGTTCCTCATCGCTGGCCGGAAGCAGGTATTCCAGGCTGCGCACCCGGTAACGCAAGCGCAGCTGGCTGATTTCCCCCGCCACTTGGACCGAAGGCAACCAGTTCTTGGCGATTTCCTCGGTGTTGCGTCCAACGGCCTTGATCTGGACGATGCAGAAGATGATGGCAGCGACGAGCACGCCACCGCTGACGACGAAATTGACGATGAGCTTGCCGCGCAGGCTCAGGTTGTCGAACCATCCCATGATTACCTCCTCCCGACCCTTTGTTGAACTGCCGCCTGGTTTTCCAGCGGTTCCTGTTTCAGCTTAGACATGCACAGGCTCCCTTACAACGAGAATCGTTACCGGGAAACGGTGGAATGAATGCCCCTCCTTGTACAGCATAATCGTGCAGCCGGAACGATTCGGTTCTGTTGGTTTTTGATGGTTTTCGATCCGGAATCAGTTAAGGCCGTCACGGAAAAAGGCAGAAAGCACCGCCAGTCGTTCAACCGGCTTCCGGTCCTTTGGCCTCTTGACCATGCTCGAAGCTGCCAATCTGCGCCTGTGCGCTTTCGCACGCGCTCGCCAGCGCTTCCGTCTGGATTCCGTACTTCTCGACCTGATCGGCCTTGATGCTCTGGCAGAGATCTTCGGCGGCCCGGCTGATGGCATCGATGCCCAGGGTGCCTGCTTCCCCTTTCAGGCCATGCGCCGCCGGATACAGGCGTGCGTAGTCAAATGTCCGCAGGAACTCGCGCAAGCGCTGCGCAGTCCCGCTCTGGGTGTTGAAAAACAGGAGGAGCAGGTGTCTGTAAAGACCGACGTCGTTGTTCATGCGCTCCAGCGCCTTCCTGACACGAACACCTGGCAATGCTTGTTCGATCGCCGCGACTTCTTCTTCCGCCACCTCCCGCGGCGCTTCCAGGATCGGCTGTTCGAGATTGCACCCCCTGTCGCCGGCAACCTTGCGCGGCGAAATCCACTTGACCAACGTCTCGGCAAGCTCCTGGGGATCGATGGGCTTGGCGACATGTTCGTTCATTCCGGCGTCGATACACGCTTGCCTGTCCTGCGTCATGGCTGCCGCCGTCAGGGCGATGATCGGCAGGTCACCGCCTTGGGGCATTTGGCGGATTTTCCGGGTCGCCTCAAGACCGTCCATTATCGGCATGTGCACATCCATGAGTACCGCATCGAACGGGGCTGCGCCAATGCATTCGAGCGCCTCCAGCCCGTTATTGGCCGCGACGACCTGCATCCCCCCGCGCGTCAGGAATTCGCGGGCGACCTGCTGGTTGAGTTCATTGTCCTCTACGAGCAGCACACGTGCGCCCTGGATTCCTCTCAGCAACCGACGCGAGTTTTCCAGAGCGGTGCCTTCATGCCGCACCTGCCTTGAATCGCTGGCCTGCAGTGTCAGCAAGGTATCGAACAGGCAGGACGACGTGACGGGCTTTGCCAGTATGGCGTCGATCGCCGTGGGCGCCGATGCATCGGTCAGCTTGAGCAGGCGTTCTCGACCGTAGGAAGTGACCATGATGATCGTGGGCAGATGGCCAATCGCGCTTTTCTGCGCCAGTTCCTTGGCAGAGACGGCCGTCTGCAACCCGTCCATGCCGGGCATTTTCCAGTCGAGAA
>DBMG01000105.1:2055-2550 GCA_002304785.1 Candidatus Accumulibacter sp. UBA704
CGGTATCCGCCTCGAAACCGAGACTATCGAGCAGAGTGCGCATGATATCCAGAGAGGTAACCTGATCGTCGACGACCAGCGTGCGCATCGGCAAGAACCGATGCAGCGGGACGCGCGCCATGTGATCGGACTTTGCCGAAGGCAATCCGAACGGAATAGTGAACCGGAACGTGCTGCCCTTTCCCGGCGCACTGGTTACCGACAACTCGCCCGACATCAACGTGATCAGCTGCTTGGTAATGGTCAGCCCGAGGCCTGTGCCACCGTACTTTCTCGTCACACTGCTGTCGGCCTGGCTGAAGGGCTGGAACAATCTCTTCACGGTTTCTTCGGCCATGCCTATCCCGCTGTCCGTGACCGAAAATTCCAGCATTGCTTGCTCCTCGCGACGTTCAAGGAGGCTGGCGCGAATATGGATCAGGCCTTGGTCGGTAAACTTGGCGGCATTGCTGAGCAGGTTGTTGAAAACCTGGCCGAGGCGCAACGGATCGCCGA
>DBMG01000156.1 GCA_002304785.1 Candidatus Accumulibacter sp. UBA704
ACCTTCACCGGAATCCGCTTCCTGTTGGGCACGTGCATCGTCGCGCCGCTGGCCTGGCGCGACTACCGTTTGCTCTCTCGCCGCGAGGCGCGCCCCCTGCAGCGCGACGTGTTGGGCGTGGCGGCACTCGGCTTGTTGCTGACCCTGGGCGCGGTGTTCCAGCAGATCGGCATTACCGGTACCACGGTGACCAACGCGGGGTTCCTGACGGCGCTCTACGTGCCGTTGGTGCCGCTGCTTTCCTGGCTGATCCTGCGAGCGCGTCCGCACTGGTCGGTCTGGCCGACCTCGGCGGGGTGTCTGCTGGGCACCTGGATGCTGTCCGGGGCGGGGCACGTGGCGATCAGCTCTGGAGACCTGTGGGTCATCGCCAGCAGCGTGTTCTGGGCCTTGCATGTGCTGATGGTCGGGCGCGTGGCCGACCGCATCGCCGCGCCGTTCCTGGTGGCGGCGGGGCAGTTTCTGGTCTGCGGCGTGGCGTCGCTGTGCTGGGCTCTGCTGACCGAGACCATCACCCTGGAAGGAATCCGCCGGGCGACGCTGCCGATCCTCTACACGGGAATTCTCTCGGTCGGCTTCGCCTACACCGGGCAGGTCGTCGGGCAGCGCTACGCCGACGCCGCCGACGCGGCGATCATCCTCTCGGCGGAGACGCTTTTCGCCGCAATGTTCGGCTTCCTGCTGATGGGCGATCGCCTCAACGCGGCGGGCCTGACCGGGTGCGTGCTGATCTTCGCCTGCATCCTGGCGGTGCAGATGATGCCCATGATCGAAGCGCGCCGCGCCGCCAGGCAGGCATAAAAAACGGCGCCGGATGAGCGGCGCCGTGGCTTGCACCCTTTCGGGATCGGCTTAGTTCAGGTTGTAGCGGGCCATCAGGTTGATGCGGGACATGTCGCCTTCTTCTCCCGCCAGCGTCTCGCGTTTGCCCCAGATATATTCGAGACCTACGTCGACGAGCTTGACCGGGTTCCAGATACCGCCGATGTGAACTTGGGTGATACGACGGTTAACCCCATACTGTCCTTCATACGGATCGGTCTTGGCTCCTGACATGTTGTTGGCGCGGGCCCAATCGGTGTAGTCGTTGTTGTAGTTCTTCTGGCTGCCGACGACATAGTTCATGCGGAAACGATCGTTGATCTTCTGCTGGTAGCCGAGGACGATGCCGAGCGCCTTCTCGCGCACGATTTTGCCGCTGTCCGCATCATAAGCGGCACCCTCGACGTAGTTGAGGTAGCGCCCGATACCGTTGCCGCCGGTGACAATCCAGCTGATGAAGTCATCGCCGAAGGTCTTGATCTGGCCGCTCGCGGCGAGGCCGTAGCCGCGTTTGGATTCGTCAACCCGTGTACCGTTTACATCGCCATCGATACGCAACTCATGTGAAACACCGCGGAGGCTCAATGAGCCCCAGTCGTACGCCTTGTCCCATCTCAGGACAAGATCCGGAACCTTGGCAAAGCCGGCAGGCGTGGCTTCCGGCAAATTGCCTGCTCCGGTATCAACCAAGACGTAGCTTGCCGAATTCTCGATGGCGCCGCTGAAATTGCCGTAGGTCGGCGTGGTGTAGGTGTAGCGGATCTGCGGCTGGCGGATGAAGGTCGATCCGATCGGGCCGTTGAAATCGACGGTCTCCGGCGTGTTGTCGATATCCATGAACGTCGACCAGGTTTGTCCGACCGTCCAACCCCCAACGGCGAAGTAGGCGTGGCGCAGACGGAAGTCATAGCTGTTCGTGGCCTGTTGCGTGTAGATGTTTTTCAGGTCCCCATAGACGGCCGAATTGCCGGTGCGCGGGTCGTTGTTGAAGTCGCCCTCGACCTTGGCCATCAGGAGCCCGTACTGCGTCGGTGTCGCGGCTTCGACGCCGATTCGGGATGTGCGGGCGTGCAGGTAAGTTTCACCGTTGCGCTTGGCCTCCGCGGTGCCGTTCAGCGGCATGTAGGGCATGAAGGTCGAGTAGTCGTTCTTGGCGGCGTCGCCCTTGCTCTCATGCACCATGTTCAGTTCGCCAACACCGTACAGGCGAACGGACGTGTCGCTGCCCGGTACACGGAAGGAACCCGGAATATCGCCGGCGACGACGACTTCCTTGCTCTGCGCAGCGACCTGGTCCTTGAGTTCGGTGACTTCCTTGTTGGCGGTGGCGGTGGATGTCTTGAGCGCCGCCAGCTGCTCCATCAGGACCTTCATCTGAGCTTCGAGCTGCGCGATGCGGTCGGCGTCCGCGGCCTGTGCCGTGCCGCCGACTCCCATGCCTACTGCGACAAGAGCGAGGGTGATTTTCTTCAGTTTCATTGATGCCTCCGTAGTATTGGTTGTTGATCTGTCGTGTTGATTGAATGCATTTGCGTAAACGTTGAACCGGACTTCAGAATCCGTGCCGGACCTGTGCCAGGAACGCCTGTGCACGTTCGTGGTCGGGGTTGGTGAAGAAGGCTTGCGGCGTCGTGTCTTCCAGGATGGCCCCCTCGTCGAAGAAGATAACCCGGTCGGCGACTTCCCTCGCGAAGCCCATCTCATGCGTGACCACCAGCATGGTGATGCCGGTATGCGCGAGCTCCCGCATGACCGTGAGGACTTCGTTGACCATCTCCGGATCGAGCGCCGAGGTCGGCTCGTCGAACAGGAGCACCTTCGGGTCCATGGCCAGCGCCCGGGCGATGGCGACGCGCTGCTGCTGGCCGCCGGAAAGCTGCACCGGGTACTTGTGCGCCTGGCTCTTCAGCCCGACCCGTTCCAGCAGCCCCATGGCCTTGGCTTCGGCTTCGGCCTTGGGCATCTTGCGCACGCGCATGGGGGCCAGAGTGATGTTGCGCAGGATGGTCAGGTGGGAGAACAGGTTGAAGCTCTGGAAGACCATGCCGACCTCGCGCCGGACGGCATCGAGGTGCTTCAGGTTGTCGTTGAGCTCGATCCCGTCGATGACGATTTCCCCGCCGTCGTGTTTCTCGAGGCGGTTGAGGGTGCGCAGGAAGGTCGATTTCCCCGACCCGGAAGGTCCGATGATGGCCGTGACCTGGCCTTCGGTGAAGCTGGCCGAGACGTTGCGCAATGCGTAGAACGATCCGAAACGCTTGTCGACATTGCGGGCGACGATGATGGGTGTGGGCGTGGTGGATGTGTTCATGGCGTTGCGTTCAGCGCTTTTGACCGACTTCGAGCTTGGCTTCGAGCGCGGACGTCAGGGTGGTGAAGGCGGTGGTGAGGATCAGGTAGATCGTGGCGATGGTGAGGAAGACCGGGATCGGCTGATAGCTTTCCGCCTGCACCCGGTAACCGACCATCGTCAGCTCGACGACGCTGATGGCGTAGGCCAGCGAGGAGTCCTTGACCAGCGACGCCAGATTGTTGGCCAGCGCCGGCAGGGCGACGCGCATGCTCTGCGGCAGGATGACGTCCATGAAAGTCTGGAGCGGCGACAATCCGAGCGCCCGGGCGGCTTCGATCTGTCCGTGCGGCACGGCGAGGATGCCGGCGCGCACGCATTCGGTGTTGTAGGCACCGATATTGAGCGACAGGGCGATGGCGGCACAGGCGAAGTCCGACAGATTGACGCTGGCTGGCATGACGGTGGGAATGACCAGCCAGACGAAAAGGATCTGCAAGAGCAGCGGCGTGCCGCGGATCAGCCAGACATAGAAGTCGCACACCCAGCGCAGCGGCAGGAATTTGGAGAGTTTCCCCATCCCCGCCAGCACGCCGAGCACGACGCCGACCGATCCGGCAATCAACGTCAGCCACACCGTGATGCGTGCGCCCTCGGCGAATTGCATCGCCGCCGGCCCGATGGGCGCCGGAGCGGCAGATAGCGGAATGGCCAGTCCCCACAGGAAGACCAGAAGGCCGACCATGGCGCCGAACATCGTCCAGCCGGGATATCTCTTGGTCCAGTTCATGTTATTGCGATGTTTCGGTTAGCGGCAGGTGATGTCGGCCTTGAAGTACTTCTGGGAGAGCGCCGCGATCGAGCCGTCCTTGATCAGTTCGGCCAGTGCCTGATTGTACTTGTCGACGAATTCCTTGTTGTTCTTGCGCACGATTGCCGAGACGCGCTCGACAAAGAGCTGCTCGCCTGCCGCGATGCCTGCATCGGGATTCTTTTCCAGCGTGGCCTTGATCAGCCACTTGTCGGAGATCCACGCGTCTATCTTGCCGGCCTTGAGCGCGGAGAAGACTTCCGGGTCGGCCTTGTAGGTCTTCAGTTCCTTGAGGCCGGGAATTTTCTTGGCGTTGTCGTAGTAGCTGGTGGCCAGCTGGACGCCGACGGTCTTGCCGTTCAGCGCGGCAGCGGTCAAGGCGCCATCTTTCGGCGCGGCGATCTGGCCGCCGGTGCAGTAGTGCGGGCTGGTGAAATCGACCGCTTTGGCGCGTTCCTCGGTGAATCCGTGCGAGGCGATGGCGAAATCGAAGCGGTCCTGGCGGATCGACGCGAGTTGAGCGTCGAAGGTGACGACGCGCCATTCGAGCTTGAGTCCGAGCTTCTTCGCCACGGCTTCGGCGACGTCGACTTCATAGCCCGTCAGCTTGGGGCCTTCGAAATAGTTGAACGGGTAGAACGCACCTTCGGTGGCGGCGATGATCGTGCCGGAGTCCTTGATGGCATTCCAGTCACGTGCCTGCGCCGGCGCTGCAATGACAAGCGACAACGGGATCACTGCACTCAGTAGCTTCGTTAAGAATCGCATGACTTCTCCTGATAATTGTTGATCGATCTAAAACGTAAAAATGGGCAAAGCAAACAAACGTCTTTGAAGCGGGAAAAACGTGAGACTTTGGGCATGGGCGAAATAAAGCCCCGGAAGGTTGCATATCACGGCGAGAACTCCCAACCCGATGCGACCAGCCAGACCCCGACTGCGGTTTGTATCTATTGATTTTTCGAAGCGGATTGCCCGGAAAGGATGGTCCGCTTTTCTTTACAGAATCACGACACGAAAAGGCCGACAGAATACAGCAAACGTGTTCCCGAACAAAGGGTTGCCCGAAAATATTACGTGTTCATCGGCACGGGTCGGGAGAACCGCCGGAATGGCGATATCGGCTGGGTCGGGGAGGCTATTGCCCGCTGGCCACCAGCCGCCGAATTTCGCGCAACCTTTCTTTCAGCAACGCTGCATTTTCCCTTCCGATGCGCATCATGATCTTCTGGCCGGCGGAACGGGCTTCCAGATCAGGATCGGCGTATTCGTAGAGGATCTTCGGTTGCACCAGCCTGACGGGCACTTCAGGGTCGGGCGCGGAGAGCAGGTCGTCGATGGCCGCCACCAGCCGATCATTGAAATGGGCTTGCGGATAGCCGATTTCGTGGTAGGCCCGCTCGAAAAGCGGGTAGAAGCGCCGATATACGGCTACCAGCCTTGCGCTGTCGACGGCCTTGATGGCCGCGGCGTAGGCGGCATAGCGTGCCGCGTTGCCGGCTCCGATGGACAGGGTTTCATCCTTTCCTTCGGTGTTGAACTTCCCTTCTGCGCGCCTGAGCGGGACGACATCGGCCGCCAGATGCCTGCGTGGCAGGTTGTCGATAGTGACGACGAGGTGATGGATCAGTTCATCGGACAACACCAGTGCCAAGCCGTTCTTGCCGAGTACTTCGCCCAGCGCCTTGCGGAACGGCGCGTCGCTTTTTCCCAATTCTGGCAGCGGTTCCTCCGATGGCGTTGCCTCAATCGGATGAAGAATCGCCGGAGGTTCCGGGGCAGCCAGCGCCGGCACCGGCGGAGGGGGCGCCGTTGGTGCCGTCGGCGGCGGGGGAGCGACTACCACGGTCGGTGGTGCTTCTTCGCGTACGGAAATCAGGAAAAAGTAGCCCGCCAGCACGGATATCACGGCGATCAGCGCTGCAATGACCCAGTGTTTCCCCTTCATGACCATCTTTCCTGCCTCATCTCGTTCAAAGTCTGACTGACAAAACCCGTTCTTCAGCTGCGCAATCGAGCTGCGACTGTGCAGATGCGGCACGCGCGGCTTCAATTTCCTTGCGCGCCAATTCGAGTTGCGCCGTAAAAACGGGATTGGAATGCAGTCGGCTGACCGCCGATGCTCCGACCACGCGCCCCGCCTCGACGTCGCTCTTCCAGTGTACGCCGCAAACGATGCGGCTCTCGCCGAAGGCCAGGCCGCGCGAGAAGATCCGGTCGGCGCGATCCGGTGCGATCTCCGCGAGGACCAGTGCCCAGGCCCAACCGATGGAAGCGTGACCGGATGGATAGGAGTCGTCCTTGTGTTTTTCCTGCGGCGTGCAACTCGTGTCGCCGCGCGCCAGGTAGGGGCGCTGGCGCTTGTACAAATCCTTGGCCTTGTCGTTGGCCCGGCTGGCGTCGGCCCTGACCCGCCTTACCAGCATGTTCAGGTGAGGTGTCTGCTCCGGCGAGACGGTGAGGCCAAGCGCGCAGGAAAAGGTCTGGGCGGCGTTCGGGAAAGTCAGGTCGGCATCCTTGGTGGCAAGAGCCCAACGCGCCGTGCCGCGCAGCTTGCGCGTGGCGTTGTAGGTTTCCTCGTCGGAAGCGAGCGCCGCGCTTCCCACGGCAGGAGGCGGGGGCAGGAATTTCTGCGCGTTCGGTAGCTCCGCCGGATCGAGATAGCCGATGACATAGCCGGGACGCCCTCCGGACAGGCCGTCAGGAGAGGTCGGAGGCGGTGTGATGGCCGTGCAGCCGGCCAATACGAAAAGCGCGGGAATTGCCGAAGCGGTTGCTGCGAAGTGCTTTTTCATTGAAAGTCTCCCTGTTTTCACAATTCAAAGTGCCGACTGGAATCATCGTAGCACTCGTCCTGCAGCCTTGCCTGAGAACGGATAGACTGGCGACTTTCTTCGACATCATTTCACTGCCATGACATCGACGCGCTCATTGTCCGTTTTCAGCGGCTTGCAACCGGCACTCGTCTGGGAGCATTTTGCGACGCTCTGTTCGATCCCCCGCCCTTCCAAGGGGGAAGCCCGCCTGCGTGACCACTTGCGGACCTGGGCCGAGGCGCGCGGATTGGCGGCAAGCGTCGACGCGGCCGGCAACCTAGTCGTGCGAAAACCGGCCAGTCCGGGCCGGGAATCGGCGCCGGGTGTGGTCCTGCAGTCGCACCTGGACATGGTGTGCCAGGCCAACGAGGATACGCCGCACGATTTCACCAGTGATCCGATTCTTCCGGTCTTGCGCGACGGTTGGCTGGTAGCCGATGGAACGACGCTGGGGGCGGACAATGGCATCGGGGTGGCGCTGATTCTGGCGGCTCTGGAAGACAAGAACCTGGTCCATGGCCCGCTCGAGGCGCTATTCACCGTCGACGAAGAATGCGGGATGGGCGGTGCGCGCGGGCTCGATCCGCATGTCCTTCAGGGGCGGAGGCTGCTGAACCTGGATACCGAGGAGTGGGGACAGTTCTACCTCGGTTGCGCCGGGGGTGTCGACGTCAATGTGCGGCGTCCGGGGTGTGCGGAGACTCAGCCTGACAACTTTGCCGGCCTGCGCATCGACGTGCGCGGTTTGCGTGGGGGCCATTCCGGCGTGAATATTCACGAAGGGCGCGGCAGCGCCATCAAGCTGCTGGTGCGCGTCCTGCGCGAACTGGAAAAACGCTGGCCGTTCCGCCTCTCGACCCTGCAGGGTGGCACGGCGCGCAATGCGCTGCCGCGCGAAGCCAGCGCAACGCTGGCGTTGCCCGGCGAGGCGATGGCCGGCCTGGGCGATCTGCTGGCCGGACTGCAGGCGGCGTTCCGTTTGGAACTGGCTGGGGTGGACGAGAACGTGACGATGTCCGTTACGACCTGCGATATCGGGCGCGTGATGGCGGCAACCGAGCAGGCGCTCTGGCTGGCGTCGCTGCACGCGGCCCCGCAGGGGGTGCGCCGCATGAGCGTCCGGGTGCCGGGCGTGGTCGAAACATCCAACAACCTGGGGATTGTCGATCTGAAACCCGAGGCGGGTGCCTGCAACTTCATGGTGCGCTCGCTGGTGGATAGCGCCGCAGTCGAACTGGCGAACGAAATCGTCAGCCTGTTTGCGCTCTCCGGGACGGTGGCGGAACAGTCCGGCCATTATCCGGGTTGGGCACCTAATCCGGGGTCGCCGTTGCTTTCGCTGTGTCAGGCGGTCTATCGCGATACCTTCGGCAGTGAATCAACGACGCAGGTCATTCACGCCGGGCTGGAGTGTGCCATCATCGGCGGCAAGTATCCGGGGATGGACATGGTTTCGTTCGGGCCGACGATCCACGGAGCCCATGCGCCGGGCGAATCGGTCGAGGTGCAGTCGGTCGAGCGCTGCTGGCGCCTGTTGCGGGCGATCCTCGCCACTTGAGCTACAGGGAGTCTACCGGAGCGGGTCTGCCGGTGAGGTAGCCCTGGATCAGCTGGAAGCCCATTTCGACGCAGATCTGCGCTTCATCTTCGTCTTCCACGCCTTCGGCGAGCGGCACCGAGCCGGTGGCCAGCACCATCTGCACCAGATCTCGGACAAGCTGGCGCTTGCGTGGGCTGGCGTTGTGCAAGCCGCGAATCAGGGACATATCGAACTTGACGAAGTGTGCCGGAACGTCGGCCAGCTCGAGCAGGCGGGCCTGTCCGGCGCCGAAGTCGTCGTAGGCGAAGCGGATGTCGAGTTGCGCCAGACGGTTGGCAAATACCCTCAGCTTTTCGATATCGGTCACCGCCGATTCGTGGATCTCAACGACGATGCTCAGACCTGGGGATGCTTTGCGCAGGCGCTCGAGCGACGCGAGAAAAACCTCGCTGAACGTCTCCTTGGGGTGCGCGTTGATGAACAGGGTATTGCCCTTGATGCGCGGGGCAATCTTGCTGACGCCGAAGTCGCGGAAGGCCAGGCTCAGGTCGACCTCGCGGTCCATCGCTTCGGCCAGGCAGAAGAGTTCGATCGGGCTGTTCGGCAGGCGCGGATGGTTGGCTCGCCCCAGCAACTCGTAGCCGACGATCTGACGTGTCAGCGCATCGACGATGGGCTGGGCGGCGCCCGACAGCCCGTTTCCCATGATCAGTTCGTCGAATTCCGCCTCGTTCGGTGCGAAATGCTCGGAGAGCTCCATGTTCGACGGCATGACCATGGTGTGCATCTGGTCAAACGACAGCACCGTTTCGTGTTCCACGAGACGCAGGCGCAACTTGAATTCGGCACTGGCGAAATGGATGATGTCGTTTTCCCGGAGCAGGCAGTAGCCTTCAATCCGATGGCGATTGACGAAGGTTCCGTTAGTGCTGTTTTCGTCGATCAGCCTGATCTGGCCGGTGATGTCTCTTACCAGGATGGCATGGAGCCGGCTCAGTCCCAGATTGGCGATGACCAAGTC
>DBMG01000068.1 GCA_002304785.1 Candidatus Accumulibacter sp. UBA704
TAGTTGAGCAACGCCTGCCGCAATCGTGTCGGGTCGCCTCTCAGCCAGACCGGCACGCCTTCCAGATCCACAATGACAGGAAGCCGCTTTTCCCGTGCCTCGCTGGTGATCATGGAGCGGACGCTGTCGGTGATGCTGCTCAAGACAAAGTCGGTCTCTTCGAGTTCCATCCGTCCCGACTCGATCTTGGACAGGTCGAGAATGTTGTTGATCAGGGCCAACAGATGGTTGGCCGCCGCGTCGATCTTGTCCAGGCGTTCCAGTTGGCGGGGCGTCGGTTCGCTGTTGCGCAACAGGTGCGTCAGGCCGACGATGGCGTTCATCGGAGTGCGGATCTCATGGCTCATGTTGGCCAGGAACGAACTCTTGGCAATGTTGGCGGCTTCTGCCTGGATACGTGCTTCTGCCAGCTGCGCCGTACGCTGACTGACGACTTCCTCCAGGCCGAAGCGATATTTATCGAGTTCGGCCCCCAGTTTCTTCTTCTCGGTGATGTCCTCCTTGACCGCCACATAGTGGGTGACCTTTCCGTCGGGTTGGCGGATCGGAGCGACGACGGCGAATTCGACGAACAGTGACCCGTCCTTGCGCTTGTTGTGGAATTCTCCTTTCCACGACTCGCCCTTGCTCAGCGCGTCCCACATGGCCTGGAAGGTTGCAGGCGGCGTAATGCCCGAGTTGAGGATGCGCGGATTTTTCCCGATGGCTTCCTCGCGTGTATACCCGGTATGCGCAAAAAACGCCTGGTTGACGTACTCGATGGTTCCCGTGGTATCGGTAATGACGATGGATTCCGGGCTTTGTTCCACGGCCTCGGAGAGGATTCGCAAGCTTTGTTCGAGTGTCTTGCGCAGTGTGATGTCGATCAGCGTCAGACGCACGGCGACCGATGCGTCGGGGAACGTCTGCAGCGAGCTTCTCGCGCTTACGAAAATGACTGTTCCATCCGCGTGGCGCAGGATGAATTCCTCGCTTTTCCGGTCTTGGCTGAACGGGGCATGCTCGATGAACCGCTCGAATTGTTCCCGAGATTCAGCGGCGACGAACGACCCGAAATCAAGCCCGAGCAGGCGCTCGGCGTCGATGCCGAGCAATAGCGCCCCCTTGTTATTCACTCGCTCGATGGCGCCTTCGGGAGAGAGGGCAAAATAGGCTACCGGGGCGAACTGGTAGAGGTCGATGTAGCTGCTGCGCGATTTCTCGAGAGCCGTCTTGGTGCGCAGCAAATCCTCGTTCTGCGACCGCAGTTCCGCCTGGCTGGCCTTGAGCTGGGCGTTGGCGATGCCGAGTGCCATTTCGTGCATCCGGTTCGTTGTGATGTCCTGGCCGCTGGCCAGCAGGTAATCCAGAGTGCCATCATCTCTATGCACTGCCTTGAGATCAAAATGGCCTAAGATGACCGAACCGTCCTTGCGCAGGATGCGGGTTTCGCAGACGAGAGAATCTGTTTCCCCGCTCAGGAGGCGTGTCATCAGCATGGTTATGGTTTCGAGATCGTCGGGGTGAATCAGCTCACGGGCCGTCTTGCTCTCCAATTCCTCGCGCGAGTAGCCGGTGATGGCGCAGGTTCGCTCATTGACCCGCACGAACCGACGGTTGTCGGCACTGAGAATGGCCATGGCCACGAATGTCTGGTCGAAGAGGCTTTCCAGTAGTCTCGCGTAAGTCTCATCATCCTTTGCTGCTGCCAGTCGCGGAAGCTGGCGGGAAAGAATTCGGTACAGGAGAAGACCGCTCGCAAGAACGAAGATCGCTTGCAGTGCTGCGATCAGCGGGGATGGCGAGGCTTGGCCGAGAGTGTTATGGAACGACGGAAGGAGGAAGAAGCATACTCCCGCGACCAGCACATATAGCAGTGACATGGCTATCGGGCGGCCCGCTGCATTTCGCCTTTCAGCGCTCTGAAGTGATCGTTGTGCCATGGTTTGTCGTGGTGCCGGTTCTCGCGTGGTCGATTGGCGGGAAATGCCCCCACCTTCAGTTGTCGATGCCGAAATGTAAGGCAATCGCTTCGAATTCGGCACAATGGGAGAGAAAGACATCAGTGATCTCTGGATCGAATTGCCGGCCGCGCTCGCTGGCGATGATCTTGCGAACCTCGGAAAAGGGATAGGCCTCCTTGTATACACGCTTTGAAATAAGCGCGTCGAAAACGTCGGAGAGGGCCATGATCCTTGCCGAAACCGGAATCCTTTCGCCGGACAGCCCATCCGGATAGCCATTGCCGTCCCAGTGTTCGTGGTGCCAACGCACGATCTCCTTGGCATGCCTCAGGAAATCCACCGACGAATTGATGTCCTTTTCCGCAAGGGTGATGGCGTCGCTGCCGAGCAGGGTATGCGTCTTCATGATTTCCCATTCGCCCGGGGTCAGTTTTCCGGGTTTAAGGAGAATGCTGTCCGGAATGCCGACCTTGCCGATATCGTGAAGCGGAGCCGAACGCGCCAGCGTCTCGATGTAGTGGGTCGTAAGCGTTTCGGAAAATCGCGGGTGGTTTGCCAGGTGCGTTGCCAGCAGCCGGACGTAGCTTTGCGTTCGCTCGATGTGGTTCCCGGTTTCGTTGTCGCGGGTCTCCGCGAGATGCGCCAGAGCGCGGATGCTGACGGCCTGGATCAGCTCGTTTTCGCGCAGCCGTCGCGCCACTTCCGCTTCCAGCGCATGGTTCTGGTCTTGCAGCCACAAGCGGGCGCGCCTGACGAGCAGTTGGCTGCGCACGCGGGCAAGGACCAGCGATGGCTTGAACGGCTTGACGATGTAATCGGAAATGCCCGCTTCAAAGGCGCGCTCCTCGTCTTCGTCGGAATCGCGGGCCGTGAGGAAGATAACCGGAATGTCCTTGGTTTCCACATTGCTGCGCAAATAGTGCAGAACCTGATGTCCATTCATGTCCTGCATCATGATGTCCAGAAGGATCAGCGAAGGCTTCTGCGGCTGAGCTGCCAGACGGAGCCCGGCGCCTCCTGAATTGGCGACCTTGACGCGGTAGCCTGCTTCCTGCAACAAGGAGCCTAGGGCGCTCAGGTTCTCCGGCGAATCGTCGACAATCAGGACAACCTCGTTGTCGGTGGCCCTGCGACGCGGTGCATCAGCTTGTATTTCAGACACGATCGCCGATTCGGGCAGCGTGAGCGATGCCGGCCGCATGCGCAATGGGGCTGGCGGCACGCTGCGCATGCCGGAGGCGGGAGGGGCATTCGAATTGTTTTGCATTTGCGAATCCTCGCGTGGAGACCGCTTGGTGCTTCAGATCCGATATGGCCAATGAGCACCGGGGTGGTCCGGCAGGGTCCTATCCCGGGACAAGCTGGTCTGGTCGATAATCCGTCACGCCGGTCAGCATATTGATTTCCTCG
>DBMG01000039.1 GCA_002304785.1 Candidatus Accumulibacter sp. UBA704
AACCCAAAGGGCCGGATTCAAGTCGACGAGCGTTGCCCTGACGGGCCTCTTTCGGGATGCTGCATGTCATGCGTCGCGCGCGCCTACCGGTAATCCTCCGGATTGGCAGAATCGGTGGGGCGCTGCACGACTTTCCTGAGCGCCTCGCTCATCGGCAGGTGCAGGTTGATGCCCTGGCCGGGAATCGGTTGCTGAAACCACTTCTGGTAGGTTCGGGCGAAATCGTCGCTGCGGAACAATGCCACGATGGCTTCATCCACCGCCCGTTTGAAAACCGGGTCGTCCTTGTTGAGCATGATGCCGTAGGGTTCGATGGACAGGGTTTCGTTCGAGATCAGGTAATCGTCGGGCTGCGGGGCATTGGCGATGAAGCTGCGCAGCAACACGTCGTCCATGGCGTAGGCCTGGGCGCGGCCGCTGGCTACCATCAGGAACGAGTCGGAGTCATCGCGTCCCGCCAGGATCTCCATGCCGAGGCGCCGCGACTGATTCAGTTCGTTCAGGTAGCGCATGCTGGTGGTGCCGATGGTGGTGACCACGGCTTTCCCGCGCATGTCGTCGATGTGCATGATCGGCGTTTGGCGTTTGGAGACAAGGCGGCTTTCGGTGACGAACGTGGTGACCGAGAAGGCGACGCTTTTCTGCCGTTCCAGGGTGTTGGTGGTGACGCCGCATTCCAGGTCTATCGTGCCGTTGGCCACGAGAGGAACCCGTGTGGCAGGCGTCATCGGCACCAGGCGGACGGCGAGGGTCTTGAGCTTGAGTCGGGTACGGATGGCGGCAACGACCTTGTTGCAGATGTCCATGGAATAGCCTACCGGCTGATGGTTTTCGTCGAGGTAGGAAAATGGCACTGAACCTTCGCGGTATCCTATGGCAATGACGCCTGCCGCACTGATTTTCCTCAGGGTGACGGACTCCTGAGTCTCGGATGGTTCGGAAGAAAGGGCGTGTCCCGCGCATAGCCAGCACAGGCATGCCAGGAGAAGCCGCAGGCGCGTGGATGCGGCGGGAATGGCTCGGGAAGGAACGGAGTCAGGCGTGCCGGTCATAGCGGAGTCCAACGAAAACCATCGGTTCGGCCCTTTGCGGAAGAATGCTGGCCCGCGGGAAGTCGAAACGGGATTCTACGGTAACAAGGGAAGAGCAGTGAGTCGGTTTCTGGTCCGGCGCGGTTTGGCGCACAATAGCTTCAGGCCCCTCGGACGGTAGAGCCGCCGAGACAATGGATATTTCAAGTCGTGCCAATGAGGTTGCGATGACACCGCTCAGCGAACAGGTATTGCGCGAGCTGGCCCCCGCCGGCCGATTGCGGGTGGCCATCAACTACGGGAATGCGGTGCTGGCGCAGCGCGACGAACGAACCGCCGAACCGCGCGGCATCACCGCGGACCTGTCCTTCGAACTGGCTCGGCGGCTCGCCGTCCCGGTCGAGTTCATCACCTACGATGGCGCCGGCAAGATCGTGGCCACGGCGGCGTCGAACGAATGGGACGTGGCGTTCATGGCCATCGATCCCTTGCGCGCGCAACAGATCCTGTTTACGCCGCCCTACCTGATCATCGAAGGGGCGTATCTGGTGCGTGCCGACGCGCCGTTCCAGCGCGTCGACGACCTCGATCGCGAGGGTGTCCGGATCGCGGTGGGCAAGGGGGCGGCCTACGACCTGTTCCTCACGCGGACGCTGAAGCATGCCGCGCTGGTGCGGGCTCCGTCGACCGGGGAGGTGCTCGGCCTGTTCGTTGCCGAAGAACTCGACGCGGCGGCGGGGATCCGCCAGCCGTTGCAAGCGGCTGCCCGGGAAAACCCGGAGTGGCGGGTGATCCCCGAGTGCTTCATGGCCATCGAGCAGGCGATGTGTACGCCGGCAGGACGGGAGGAAGGCGGGAAATACCTGGCGGCTTTCATCGCCGAAATGAAAGCCAGCGGTTTTGTCGCCGATGCGCTGGCGCGGCACGGGCAAAGCGACGTGACGGTCGCCCTTTGAGTTCCGGGCGCTGGGGCCTCAGTAGCTGATTTGCGCCACGCTGCGCAGTTCGTCGGCCGTTGCCGTTCCGTAACCGAAGAACTCGAGATAGGCCGGGATCATCTCGAACAGCATGTCGGTGCCGATCTGGAAGCGGCAGCCGCGCTCCTTCGCGGCCTGCAGCAGCGGCGTCATCTCCGCTTTCATCACCACCTCGCCGACGAAGGTGTCCGGCGACAGGCGCGTAATGTCCATCGGTAGCGGGTCACCGGGCAGTCCCAGCGGCGTGGCATTGATCACCAGGTCGTATCCCGCGGCGTCGTTTTTCCCGCTTCCTGTTTCGAGCTGCGGGTAGAACTTCTTGAGTCGCTCGGCGAGGCTGTCCGCCGATGCCTGGCTGATGTCGCTGATCGTGATCGTGGCCGCGCCTTCGGCGGCCAGCGAGGCGGCAATGGCGGCGCCGACACCGCCAGCGCCCACCAGCAGGCAGCGCGCGCCGTCGAAACGAAAGCCCTTTTGTTTCAGTCCGCGGCAGAAACCAACGCCGTCGAACATGTCACCCCACAATGACCCGTCCGGACGCCTGACCACGGCATTGCACGATCCGGCAATGTGCACGGCCGTCGACATTCCGTCGAGCAGGTCGACCGTGGCGATCTTGTGCGGCATGGTGACGAGCGCCCCGGGGACGTTGGTCATGCGGAACACCGAGCGGAAGACCGTGGGAAAATCCTCGGGTTTGATCCCCATCGGAACAACGACCGTATCGATTCCCATTTTCTCGAACCAGGGGTTGTAGATAAGGGGCGCCTTGAAGGCTTCGGTCGGGTAGCCGAACAGGGGGAGAAGCTGTGTTTTTCCGCTGATCATGACTTTGTTCCAGGCAGGGATTTTTCGCAAAGGCGGACTTCGGCCGTCGCGATGTTCTTGTCAGGTGATAATGCCGGTGACTATAGGTGGAGCCCGAATAATTTGTAAATCCAATGGATTGGATAACTATTATTTTTATGTCGCATAACGTCTGGCTTCCCGTTGTTGGTCCCGGTATTGCAACGACTGCACTAACAACCGACCGCGCGGAGCGATGAATCGGTTGCTGTGTTTTCTTTTCAGGATAGGTTTAAGCTATATCAAAAAACAGACTCAATAACGAAAATCTATATTTGCTCAATAAATATGATGCCGCGGGGGGGCTGCATGATGGATGACCGAGCCGACACCAGTGCCTATTTCGACGTCAAGCAGTTGCAGCTTCTCGACGTGCTGTATTCCACGCGCAGCGTGACCAAGACGGCCGAGCGCCTGGGACAGACGCAACCGACGATCAGCACCTGGCTCAAGCAGATTCGCGACAAGGTGGGCGACCCCTTGTTCATCAGGACCTCGAAGGAAATGATCCCGACGCCACGGGCCGACCTGATGGTTGAAAAGGCACGGGAAATACTCGAAGCCATGCGCCAGATCAGCGGCGCAGTTCCGCATTTCGATCCGGCGACGTCGACCCGTATTTTTCGGATGTGCGCTCCGGATTCTGCGCACATCACGATGATCCCGCGCTTGCTGCAGTGCATTCGCGGGATTGCGCCCAACGTCCAGATGGAAACGCTGCCCGTTGGCGAGAATACGGCGCGTTTGCTCGAGGAGGGGGATGCCGATCTGGCTTACGGCGGTTTCATTCCGGGCATGGACACCGGTTTCTATCAGCAGGCCTTGATCAAGCAGGATTTCATCTGCGTGGCCAGCAAGGATCACCCGCGCATCCAGGGAAGCCTGTCGCTCGACGATTACCAGCGCGAGGCGCATGTGGCGGTGAGTTATGGCGGCATTCACGGCGTCAATGCGCTGATCAAGTCGGCCCTGCACGCGCAGCATGTCGAGCGGCGCGTGCTGCTGACGCTGGCCGGATTTCTCGGCATCGGCAAGGTCATCGCCACCACCGACCTGATTGCCACGCTGCCGCGGAATATCGGGGAAACGCTGGCCAGCCTCAACGATCTGCAGGTGCTGGAGTGTCCTGTGATGATTCCGACCTACATGATCAAACAGTACTGGCACTCCCGCTACCACCGCGACCCGGGCAACCAGTGGCTGCGCCGGCTTTGTTCGCAGTTCGCGGAATAGGGAATATCTGCGCGGCGTCAGCCGAAGCGCCGCAGGTGCAGGGCCACGGAGAGCTGCGCTCCCAGCCAGCCGAGCGCGGCGCCGGTGGCGATCACGATACCGGTGTGCTGCAGTGACAGTCCGCGTGGGGTGAAGCTGGCGCTGTAGAGTGCGAGCAGTTCGGCGACCGGCGCGGACAGGATCCAGCCGCTGCCTGCGATGAGCGCAACCGCGAAGATCCCGCCGAGAGCGCCCTGCAAGGCGCCGAAGTAGTGGAACGGGCGGCGGATGAAGGCGTCGGTGGCGCCGACCAGGCGGGCAACCTCGATTTCGGCGACCTGGGACAGGATCTGCAGGCGGATAGTGTTGAAGGTGACGGCGATCAGGGCGCCGGCGAACAGGCCGGCGAGCAGCGTCACCGCCAGTTTCCCGATGCGCAGGAAGGCGTCGAAACGCTTGCTCCAGGCGGAATCCAGTTGCACGTGGGCGACCTTGGGCCAATTCTTGAAGGTCGCGGCCAGCCGTTCGAGCGTTTCCGGCTGCGGGTCCGCGGGTTCGACGAAGAAAGCATCCGGCAACGGGTTTTTGGGCAGGCCGGCGACGATTTCCGACATGCCTTCCGTGGCCTGCATCCGCTTCAGCGCTTCCTCGCGGGAGACGAAGCGCCAGTTGCCGGCCTGCGCGTCGCGCAGGCGCGATTCAATTTCCGCGACGTCCTTCCGGTTCGCATCGGTCGTCAGAAAAACGCTGATCTGCTGCACGCCGGTCGTGTTGCCGGCGAGGTGCTGCAGGTTGTCGAGCACGACCCAGCCGGCGGCGGGGAGCGCGAGCGCGACGCCGATGACGATCAATGAAAGGAAGGTGTTCAGTGGCGCGGCTGCCAGGCGCCGCAGTGCGCTTTTCAACGCGGCGAAGTGCTGCGAGAGATACGCGCTCATGCGGCCGCTCCGGTCAGGCGGCCGCGTTCGAGGCGCAACACGCGCGGCGAAAAACGCGCCATCCATTGCGGGTCGTGGGTCGCGATCACCAGCGTGACGCCGACCTGATGGAACGAACGGAAGATGTCGAGGATGTTGCTGGCCGATTCGCTGTCCAGGTTGGCGGTGGGTTCGTCGGCCAGCAGGACCGCCGGCCGGTTGACCACCGCCCGGGCAATCGCCAGTCGTTGTTGCTCGCCGCCGGAGAGGGCGATCGGGCGGGCGCGTTCCCGGTCGAGCAGGCCGACCTTGTCCAGCGCGGCGCGCGCGCGGCGATGCGCTTCACGTGTAGGCAGGCCGACGATGGCCAGCGGCAGCAGCACGTTATCGAGAACGCTGCGATCGAAGAGCAGCTTCTGGTCCTGGAAAATCAGTCCGAAGTTCCTGCGCAGGTAGGGGATCGCGCTGCGCCGCAGGGCGGCGATGTTCTGGCCGTTGACCACGATGCTGCCCGAGGTGGGGCGCTCGATGGCCGCAAGCAGGCGAAACAGGGTGGATTTTCCCGCGCCGGAATGGCCGGTGATGAAGACCATTTCTCCCGACTCGATCTCGAAACTGACGTCCTTCAGTGCTTCCGGTCCGTGCGGATAACGCTTGGTGACGGCGCTGGCGGAAATCATGGCCAGGGTTTACTCAAAGATCGCGTCGACAAAATCCCGAGCGACGAACGGGCGCAAGTCGTCGATGCCTTCGCCGACGCCGATGAAGCGGATCGGCTTCGGGCATTGGCGGGCGATGGCGGCAATTACCCCGCCCTTGGCGGTGCCGTCGAGCTTGGTGACCACCAGGCCGGTGACGTTGATCGACTTGTCGAAGGCCTTGACCTGCGCCAGCGCGTTCTGCCCGAAGTTAGCGTCGAGCACCAGCAGCGTCTCGTGCGGGCCGGTTGGGTCGGCTTTCTGGATGACGCGGCGCACCTTGGCGATCTCTTCCATCAGATGCAATTGCGTCGGCAGGCGGCCGGCGGTGTCGGCGAGCAC
>DBMG01000110.1:0-28868 GCA_002304785.1 Candidatus Accumulibacter sp. UBA704
TTGCCGTTGGCTCCGCGATTTGCGATGGTCCGGCAGCCCAACATCCTGTCCGAATCATGAATCCCGATAACTCGTTGAACGCGACGCTCGCACGTCTGATTGCCGTGCAAGTGTTTATCCACGCGTGCATGGCAGGTGTCCGCATGGCGGCGCCGTTGCTGGCCCTGCGGCAGGGCCAAAGCCCTGCGGCTGTGGGGCTCCTGCTCGCGCTGTTTGCCCTCACGCAGCTTTTTCTTTCCTTGCCCGCCGGCCGCTACGCCGATCGCAACAGCCTCAAACGCCCGGTAGCGCTCAGCGTGGGATTCACCGTTCTTGGTGTAGGGATGGCCGCAATCTGGCCCATTTTTCCGGTTCTGTGCGTGACTGCGCTGCTCTGCGGCGGAGCTACCGGTTCCGCGGTAATTGCCCTGCAGCGGCATGTGGGCCGCATGGGCAAAGGCAATACACAGCTCAAGCAGATATTCAGCTGGCTGGCCATCGCTCCGTCGATTTCCAACTTCGTCGGTCCCTTCTCCGCCGGGCTGTTGATCGACCACGCGGGGTTCCGGGTGGCTTTCGCGGTGATGGCCGTGCTGCCGCTGGCTTCGTGGTACTGGGTGCGCGGTACTCCCGAATTGCCGCTGCCGAAGAGCGTGGAGGAGGGCGTCCCGCCACGCGCCTGGGATTTGCTGGCTGCGCCGCAGATGCGCCGTCTGTTGGTCATCAACTGGATGCTGTCGTCGTGCTGGGACGTGCATACCTTCATCTTGCCTGTGCTCGGCCACGAGCGCGGTTTCAGCGCTTCAGTGATCGGCACGATTCTCGGGGTATTCGCCATCGCCGCCACGGTGATCCGCGTGGTGATACCGATGCTGGCTTCCCGCTTGCAGGAATGGGCCGTCATAGCCTCCGCGATGGCGGCGACCGGCGTGCTTTTCGGCGTCTACCCGCTGATGCACTCGCCACTGGCCATGGGTGCCTGTTCCATCCTGCTCGGATTCTCGCTGGGATCGGTTCAGCCGATGATCCTGACTTCATTGCACCAGATCACGCCGCCGCACCGACATGGCGAGGCGCTCGGCTTGCGCATGATGACAATCAACGCTTCGAGCATCGTCATGCCAATGCTGTTCGGTTCGGTCGGTGCCGTGGTTGGCGTGGCCAGCGTCTTCTGGGCCGTTGGAGCTACCGTCGCGGGAGGGTCACGGGTGGCATGGGGGCTTAAGCCAAGAGCTTGAGCCGCTATTCTCGGGGACAGCCGCGCTCATTTTTCCCGCAATGGCTGGCCTTCGAAGACGCCTAGCGCACGGTTCTTCCGGACAGCGTGCCAGGGAAAGCAGCGGCCGTTCATGGCGATATAAACGCCGGGTTCTACCAGTTGCGCCGCCATGACCGCGCTGCCCAGGTTGAACAGGGCGTCGCTGCCGGACACCGAGTAGGGCACCATCGCCCCGGTGAGGACGATCCGTTTGCCGGACAAAGGCGTCTCTCCTGTGTCGAAGGCGCGGCCGAGGACGCCGGCCGTTTCCGCCATGGTGTCGGTTCCATGAGTGATCACGATGTACTCTTCGCCGGCGCTGCGGCAGGCGTTCAGTACGCGCTGGCGGTTATCGTCCTGCATGTCCAGGCTGTCCACTAGTTGGTTGAGTTCGAGCTCGATCGGGAGGCTCGAACGCACCTGCTTGATGATGTCCGGCAGGTGCGTGTCCTCGAAGGTCAGCTGGCCGCGAATCGCGTCGTAGCGCTTGTCGAAGGTGCCGCCGGTAATGATGATTCGTAGGCTCATGAGTGTTCTCCCGAACGGTGATGGAGGGCGGACGCTTTCGGTTCAACTGCTGCAAACTGAAGCGCCATGGAGAGTTTCTATTGTCGCGCAACGAGCGACATGCGCGACAGCAGGCCGTCCTTGAGGAAGAAATGATGGTAAAACGCGCCGCAAACATGCAGCGCAACGATACCGGCCAGAACCCTGGCCGCGAAAACATGCAACGTATGCAGGGGCAGATTGCTGAAGCTGGCGGGAAGTTGCGAAACGTTGCCGTCCAGGATGGCGCCCGGCAGCCCGGAAAGAACTGCGATGCCGATCCCGCTTCCGATCATCACCAGCACCAGCACATCGAAGATGCGGTGCACGTAAGGAACGAGCCGGTCGGCGAGCGTGATGCCGGAAAACATGGGGGTTGGGCGCCTGGTTTTTGGCCGGATGAACAGGCGCATCAGCGTGAGAGCGAGGACCAGCATGCCGACTGTCATGTGCTTGAGCAGGGCGAAAAGCTTGGAAGGGTCGGAATTCTGGATACGGGCCATCACGAATGTGCCCATGAACAGTGCGGCGATTATCAGTGCGGCGATCAGCCAATGGAGGACGCGAAGCGAGGGGTGGTAACGACTGGGTGACACGTTCTGTTTCCTGTGAGATCGATGGCGTATGCTGTTTGCGTCGAAAAAACCGGCTGCAAGGGCGCCGGAAGTGCCTGGCGCAATTGCCAGGGCCGGTATTTTACCAATCGCAGCGCACTCGCGGGTCGTGGAGCCTGGTTTCCGGAGGCGTCTCCCCCTGAGTGGCGCAATCGAAGGCGCATTGCGGAGGCGCGGTTGGTACGGCAATCCGGCGAGCCCTTATGCAGCGGGATTTCTCTCCGCCAACCCGGCAAGGTCCTTTTCCTCCAGCCACATCCATTCGCCCGGCTTCAGGCTCGCGGGCAAGGCGAACCCTCCGATTGCCACGCGATGCAGCGCGACGACGCGATTACTTGCAGCCGCCACCATGCGTTTGACCTGATGGTACTTGCCCTCGGTTACCGTCAGGCGCAACAGGTGATCCGACACGCGTTCGCAGGCTGCCGCGGCAACGGGCGATGCCTCGTCGTTCAACAGGACACCCTGGCGCAGGGCGCTGATCTGGGCATCGTCGATAGTGTGCTTGGTGGTGACCTCATATACCTTGGGCACGAGTTTCTTTGGCGAAGTGCATTGGTGGATGAACTGGCCATCGTCCGACATCAGCAACAGGCCGGTCGTATCTTCATCAAGGCGGCCTATGGCCTGTACCCCGCGGGTCACCAGGGGGCGAGGCAGCAGCGTATAGACGCTCGGGTGGAATCTGGGCTTGTGCGAACACTCGAAGTCGGCCGGCTTGTGAAGGGCGATGTAGGCGTGCTTGCGGTACTTCCAAGGGACGTCGTCGACCGTGAATTGAAATCCCTCCGGCTCGAATTCCACGTACGGATCGTCGCATGCGACGCCATTCGTGAGCACTCGGCCGGAGCAGATCAACGCCCGGCATTCCGCTCGGCTGCCGAAGCCCTGGGACCTGAGCAAGCGTTCCAGTTCCACGGTCATTCGGAATCCGGATGGGATGAATCGGGCAGGTTTTCGATAATCGGCTGATTGATCAGCCCCGCCACGGCCCCGCGCCGGGCTCGCATTCCGAGATGCTTTTCTTCCGAAAGCAGCGACTTCGGCTTATTGCGGAACGTACCCTTGATGTTCACTACCGGGCCTTTCACGGCGATCGCTGATTTCAGCGTCTCCTTACCCTTCAAGCCGATGATCTGCACGCCCTTGCCGCTGGAGAGCTTCTTCATCTGGTCGAGCGGGAAGACGAGCAGGCGACCGTCGTCGGAGAGCGCGGCGAGGTGGTCCGTGCCGGCGATGCGACAGGGTGGCAGGATGGCGGCGCCGTCCTCCATGGTCAGGAAGGCCTTGCCGGCCTTCTGCCGCGAGAGCAGGTCGCCGTAGGTGCAGATGAAGCCGTAGCCGGACGTCTTGGCGACGAGCAACTCCTCTTCCGGCTTGCCGACCAGCACGTGCGCGATCTTGCTGTTGCCCATCTCCACGAACGAGGGCAGCGGCGCGCCCATGCCGCGTCCGTCGGGCAAGGCCGCGATCGGCACGGTGAAGGCGCGGCCTTCGTTCGACAGGATGACGAGCGAATCGACCGAGCGGCATTCGTAGTTGACGCCCGGCCCGTCGCTGTCCTTGTAGGCGACGCCGGAGAGGTCGAGGTTGTGGCCCTGGCGCACGCGCGCCCAGCCTTTTGCGGAAACGATCAGCGTCACCGGTTCGTCGGCGACCGCGGCGACTTCCGAACGCGACGCCATCGATGCCGCTTCGATCAGCGTGCGGCGCGCGTCGCCATGCTTGGCGGCGTCGGCCTTGATTTCCTTGACGACCAGCCGGCGCATCAGCGTGTCGCTGGCGAGCAGTTTTTCGAGCTCGTCTTTTTCGCCGCGCAGCTTTTCGAGTTCCTGCTCGATCTTGATGCCTTCGAGGCGTGCCAGTTGGCGCAGGCGGATTTCGAGGATGTCGTCGGCCTGCCTGTCGGAGAGCAGGAAGCGCGCGATCAGCGCCGGCTTCGGTTCGTCCGACTCGCGGATGATGCGGATCACTTCGTCGATGTTGAGGAAGACGATGTGCCGGCCTTCGAGGATATGGATGCGGTCGCTGGCTTTGGCCAGACGGAATTCGCTGCGTCGGCGCACGGTTTCGAGCCGGAAGCGGCACCACTCGCCGATGAAGTCGGCGAGCGTTTTTTGGCAGGGCCGCCCGTCGAGCCCGACGGCGACGAGGTTGATCGGCGCGGTGGTTTCCAGACTGGTGTGCGCCAGCAGCAGCGCGACGAATTCGTCGCGGTTCTGGCGCGAGCTGACCGGCTCGAAGACGAGGCGGACGTCGTCATCCTTGCCGGACTCGTCGCGCGCGCGCTCCAGCTGCGAGGCGAACAGGCTTTTCAACTGCGCCGCCGACTGCTCAATCGCCTTCTTGCCCGGCTTGGGCTGCGGGTTCATCAGCGCGCCGATTTCGGAGAGCACCTTGGCGCTCGACACGCCGGGCGGCAGTTCCCTGACGACGAGTTGCCAGGCGCCGCGCGCCATCTCCTCGAAGTCGTAGCGGGCGCGCACGCGCAGACTGCCGCGGCCCGTGGCGTAGGCGTTGGCGATCTCCGCCGGCGTCGAGATGATCTGCCCACCCCCGGGATAATCCGGGCCGGGGATATGCTGCATCAATTCGGCGAGGTCGGCCTGCGGGTTCTGGATCAGGCAGATCGCCGCGTTGGCGACTTCCTGCAGGTTGTGCGAAGGAATCTCGGTGGCCATGCCGACGGCGATGCCCGAAGCGCCGTTGAGCAGCGAGAACGGCAGGCGGGCGGGCAGGAATGCGGGTTCGTCGAAGGCGCCGTCGTAGTTCGGCTGGAAGTCGACGGTGCCTTCGTCCAGTTCGCCGAGCAGCAGTTCGGCAATGGGAGTCAGGCGCGCCTCGGTGTAGCGCATCGCCGCGGCGTTGTCGCCGTCGCGCGAGCCGAAGTTGCCCTGGCCGTCGACCAGCGGGTAACGCAATGAGAACGGCTGCGCGACGCGCACCATCGCGTCGTAGGCCGAGGAGTCTCCGTGCGGGTGGTATTTGCCGATGACGTCGCCGACGACGCGCGCCGACTTGACGGGCTTGGCGCCGGCGGCGAGCCCCAGTTCGTGCATGGCGAACAGCACGCGCCGCTGCACCGGCTTCTGGCCGTCCTTCACATCCGGCAGCGCGCGACCCTTGACCACGGCGATGGCGTATTCGAGATAGTCACGCGCGGCGGTCTCGTGCAGCAGGATGCTGTCGCCGTCGTCGGTGCTGATTGTCACCGCCGGCGGCGGGGGCGGTTCGGGCGGTGCGTCGAACCCCATCGAGGGATCGGCGAACAGGTCGGGGGTGTTGGTGTCTTCGTAGCGATGCGTCATCTCAGATCTCCGCCCCGACCAGCGCGCCGTTTTCTTCCATCCACGCGCGTCGTCCGGCCGATTCGTTCTTGGCCATCAGCATGTTCATCACCGGTTGCGCCTCGGTGTCCTGCGGCAGGCGCACGCGCATCAGGCGACGGGTATCCGGGGACATGGTGGTTTCCCAGAGCTGTTCGGGATTCATCTCGCCGAGGCCCTTGAAGCGCGAGATGTCGACCGCCTCGGGCTTGACGCCTTCCATCTGCAGGCGGTCGAGCAGGGCGTCGCGCTCGGCTTCGTCGAGGGCGTAGAGCTTGCGCGGCGGGCGTTTCTTGCCTTGCGCGGGGACGTCAAGCCGGTAAAGCGGCGGCTGGGCGAAGTAGAGGTGGCCGTGCTCGATCAGCTTGGGGAAATGGCGGTAGAACAGGGTGCACAGCAGGACGCGAATGTGGCTGCCGTCGACGTCGGCGTCGGTCATGATCACGACCTTGCCATAGCGCAGATTGTCGAGCACCGCGTCCGGCGCGTCGGGCCGGTGCGGGTCGATGCCCAGCGCCACCGCGATGTCGTGGATTTCGCGGTTGGCGAAGAGGCTGCCGGGTTCGACTTCCCAGGTGTTGAGTACCTTGCCGCGCAAGGGAAGAATCGCCTGCACCTCCTTGTCGCGGCCGGACTTGGCCGAGCCGCCGGCCGAATCGCCTTCGACGAGGAAGATCTCGTTGCGGTTGATGTCCTCGCTCTGGCAGTCGGAGAGCTTGCCGGGCAGGATGGCGACACCCGATTGCTTGCGCTTTTCGACCTTCTGGCCGGCACGCGAACGGGCTTGCGCGGCCTTGATGGCGAGGTCGGTGATCTTCCGGGCGTCGTCCGGATGCTCGTTGAGCCATAGTTCAAGCGGATCGCGCACCATGCGCGAAACGAGCGCCACGGCATCGCGCGAATTCAGGCGTTCCTTGGTCTGACCCTGGAACGACGGATCGAGCACGCGGGCAGCGAGCACGTAACTGGCGCGCGAGAAAACGTCGTCGGCGGCGAGCTTGATGCCCTTGGGCAGCAGTGCGTGATGCTCGGCAAAGCTCTTGATGGCGTCGAAGGCGGCCTGGCGCAGCCCGGTTTCGTGCGTGCCGCCGGCAGGTGTGGGAATCAGGTTGACGTAGGATTCCCGCGCCAGATTGCCCTCGGCGCTCCAGCAGATGGCCCACGCGGCGCCGGAACCGGCAGGAAAATTTTCGTCTCCGGGGGCGGCGTATTTTTCCGCGGTGAAGATCGGGCCGGCCAGTTCGCCGTCGACCTGCTCGGCGAGGTACTGTTTCATGCCACTGGCAAAGCACCAAGTCCTCGTTTCACCGCCTTCGATCGACAGGGAAATCTCCAGGCCGGGAAGCAGCACGGCCTTGCTGCGCAGCAGGCGTTCGAGTTCGGCCTGCGGGATATTGGGTGAATCGAAGAACTGCGCGTCTGGCCAGATGCGCAGCCGCGTGCCGCTGGCGCGCTTGCCGGTGTCGCCGATCCGTTCCAGCGGTTCGACGACGTTGCCGCCCGAGAATACGATGCGGTGACGACCGCCCTCGCGCACCACTTCGACTTCGAGGCGCGTCGACAGCGCGTTGGTGACCGACACGCCTACGCCGTGCAAGCCGCCGGAAAAGCGGTAGGCCGAGGTGCCGTCGTTCTTGTTGAACTTGCCACCGGCGTGCAACTGGGTGAATACCACTTCGACCGTCGGCACGCCCTCGACCGGGTGGATTTCCACCGGGATGCCGCGCCCGTCGTCATGGACGGTCACCGAGCCGTCGGCGTGCAGTGTCACGCCGATGCGTTTGCAGTAGCCGCCTAGCGCCTCGTCGGCCGCGTTGTCTATGGCTTCCTGGATGATGTGCAGCGGATGGTCCGTGCGCGTGTACATGCCCGGGCGGTGGCGAACGGGCTCCAGCCCCTTGAGCACGGAAATGGATTCGGCGGTGTAGCTCATGAAACAAGGCGCTCCAACGGACCCGCCCGGCCATGCCGGCGAAAACAACAAAGGCCAGAACGGTTGGTCTGGCCTTGCTGACGGGCGCTAGTGAACAAAGTGCGTGAATTATACGGCGTTCAGGTGGCTATTTCATCGATCCGTGCCGGCTGGGCTGGCGCCTCGCCGGCAAAGGCGAATCCGGGGTGCTCCCCGGTCTTGACGCGATACATGGCCCGATCGGCCGAGGACAGGAGTTCGGATGCCGTGAAACCGTTCTCCGGATAAAGGCTGATTCCGATGCTGGCGCTGACATTGAGAGTTTGCCCTTCAAGCGGTATGTCGTCAGAGATGCTTTCGATGAGGCTCGCTGCAATCGCCGAAACGGCTTCCTGATGCGGCGTTCCCACCAGCAGCACAACGAACTCGTCGCCGCCCAGTCGGGCCACCGTGTCCGTTACCCGCACTTTTTCCAGCAGGCGCTGGGCCACAGTGACCAGCACGGTGTCGCCGGCGTCGTGTCCCAGCGTGTCGTTGATGGCCTTGAAATCGTCGAGATCGACAAACAGCAATGCAATGCCCGTGTTGCCGCGGCGCGACAGTGCGATTGCCTGCTCCAGTCGCTCGTGCAGCAGACGCCGGTTGGGCAGCCCGGTCAGCGGGTCGTGCCGTACCAGCTGTTCCAATTCGATCTTGTTCTGGTGCAGGGCCAGCAATTGCTGCGAGATTCGCCCTTGCATCTGCTGGAAGCTGCGTGCCAGATCGCCTATTTCGTCCTTGCGCTTCAACGGCAGATGGCCGATGGTTTCTCCGCTGGCAAAGCGGTGGGCGGCATCGGTCAGCTGGTTGATCGGGCGGCTGATCACGCGCGCCAGCAGAATGCCCACGAACAAGCACACAGGCAGGAGGATAAGCATGCTTTGGCTGATGGAGCGCTCGAGTTGCTGCGATTCCGCAAGAACGTCGGTGAGCGGCTGGGTGAGACCAAGGTAGAGCCAGTCGTCTTCGGAGGCGATTTCTATTCCCTGCCTGATGAATGCCGCCACCATCGGTTTTCCCTCGCTGTTGCGTGCGATCTCGAACAGGGCACGGTCATTCTGGCCGCCAATCAGGCTTTGCGTGGGCGGAAATTCTTCCTGGATCAGTGTGCGGCGACCGATATCGAAACCGAAGGTGCGTTGCTGGTCAGGATGGATCAGGATGTCCCCCCGGCCATTGGCCAGGTACAACTCGAATTCACGCGGCAAATCCTCGACCAAGGTGCTGAACGTGTGGGTGATGTCCAAGGTGATGACAACGACACCGATGGCCTTCCCCTGCACTGAAACGACTGGCATGGCCAGGTGCATGGAGGGCTTTCCCCAGCCGGCATCGACGGCGGGTTCCTGCCGGCCCGAGATGCGCGACATGTAAGCCTCGCGTGCCGGAAGATTCAGCGTTTCCGAAACGTAAGAGTAGTGCCCCTTTTCCTGCAGGTCGTCGGGTGATACCTGGTAAATCACGTGGTGCCGGCGGTCGAAGCGGATCAGTTCCAATCCGTGATTTTTGGCCTCTATCAGGCGTATCTGTTCGTAAGCCGGGTGAGTCTCCATGATCAGCCGGAGGAGGGTCACCATCTGTTCCCTGGATCGGCTTTCGTTGCTGTCCAGAACGGCCTGCGCCGAGGGGTGCTCGGCGATGGTTTGCAGGTCGCGTACCGTCTCCTGGCGCACCGACAGGAGTTTGCGCCCGAGTTCCTGGGTCGAGGTCAGCAGCCGGTTCTTCGCCGATTCGACCAGCAGATCGCGGCTGATGCCATACACGAAAAAGCCGGTAACCGCGGCAGCCGCCATGCCAACGAGGATAAGCACGAGCGCCAGCTTGGTGGCTATGTGGAATTTCACGGTTGCAGCACCTTGCTGGCGCGGTCGCCGGAAATGATCCGCCCCCATAGCAGATTGCGGCGCTCCTCGCTCTCTGCTGCCTCCAGCCACACGATCCTGGCGTCAGGTTTGAAGAACGGCGACTCGGAGGTGGTGTTGGCCAGGCCCTGGCGCTGCAATAGCACTTGGCCGGGCTGATCTTCGAGCATGTAGTTGATCCACTTGGCGGCCAGCGCCTGATTGCGGGCGCCGCGCGCGACGACCCAGCAATCGAGCCACGCGAGCGCCCCCTCTCGCGGCAGGGCGTAGCCGACGTCGATGCCGGCGGCCTTGAGCAGTTTGAGTTGCTGCGAGCCGAAATTGGCATACATCAGCGCTGCCTTGCGCTTGATGAACAGTGCCACGGACTCCTCAGGCTGGGTATAGAACTGGGCGACGTTGCGCCGCAAGGCGATCAGTTGCTCGACCGCTGCCGGCCACTGCTTCTCGTCGATCGAGAATGGCGACGAATAACCGAGCGACTGTGCTGCCAGCGAGAAACTGTGTGTGCCGCCGTTATAGGCAATCACCTTGCCGCGATAGCGTTCGTCCCACAATGCCGCAATCGAGTGGGGAGGTGCCGGAATTTGTTGCGGATCGTAGATCAGCCCCATCTCGGAATAGGTGTAGGGTACGGCGTAAAGCTTGCCGTCACGCTCGATGCCCGGGACGGCACGCGCGTCGCGAAAGCGGGGGAGCTGCCGGGCCAGGTTGGGAATGGACTTCCTGTCGATGGGTACGACGAGGTCCTGCCGGATATAGCGTTGCAGCTCGGCGGTATTGACCGCGAATACGTCGAAATCCCGGCCCTGGCTTTGGCTGATCTTTTTCCAGAGGTCCAGGTCGGAATCGATGGTCGTCACTTCTGCGCGGATGCCGTGACGCTGTTCAAACGTCTTGACGACGTCGGGATCGGCATATCCGGGCCAGGTGAGGATGCGTAATGTCTCGGCGGCCTGGACGTGCCCCAACCCCGCCGCGAGAATCAGCAGCGTCAGCAAAAGCATGTGCAGCCGGGTGACTAGCTTCATGCAGTAAAACTCCCTGGACCGGTGTTGCTTGTGACACGGGACTCTTTCACGAGAAGACAGGGCAATGCTCCGTTAGTTCCTGTTTATATGAATGTTTTCAAACAATTCACGGTGGATGGGCGGATTTCCTCATGGCGTCGATGGTTTGTCCCAACAAAAAGGCCTGGGCGTAATCCAGGCCTTGGCATCGATGGGCTCGTGCTGCGGTAATCTTTCAGTGTGCCGCTTCGGCGACAAAGATCTCAACGCGACGGTTCATGGCCCTTCCGGCTGTGGTGCTGTTGTCGGCAAGCGGTTCGCGGGAACCGCGCCCGTCAATGGCAATACGGCTCGTCGCCACGCCACGGGAAACCAGGTAGTCCCGCGTCGCAGCGGCGCGATTGACCGACAGAGGATTGTTGACCGCGTCGGAGCCTGTACTGTCGGTGTGGCCAATGATCGTTATCCGGGTGACCGGGTTCTGGTTCAAGGTCGTGGCAAAACGATCGAGGATCGGCCGAAGGTTCGGCTTGATATCGTAACGACCCGGATCGAAGGAAATGTCGCTCGGTATCTCCAGTTTGAGTTGGTTGTCCGCCGTCTGGGTGACATTGACCCCCGTGCCTTGGGTCGCCTGCTCCATCGTCGTTTTCTGTTCCTGCATGCGTTGCGACCAGAGATAACCGCCGCCCGCGCCAATCGCGGCGCCAATCGCGGCGCCGGTGGCTGCGCTCCTTCCCTTGTTTCCACCAGCCGTGGCCGCACCGATCAACCCTCCAGCAACGGCGCCAATGGCCGCGCCCGTGCCTGTGGTACGTTCGGTCTCGCTCATGTTGGCACAGCCGGCAAGGCCGCCCGCACCCAGCGCAATGGCGGTAACTGCAACAATAATTTTCTTCATGTCATATCCTCTGAGGCAAAAAACGGATTGCAAGTATAGACGCTGGCAGCGGCTTGGGTGATTGGAGCACAGACTGCGCCGCATGAGTTGTCGACCGTTCCTCGCTCGCGGAGTTGCAATGATGGCCGGGTGACTTTGTTTCCATAAGTTTCCCGTATGCAAATCGATGCGTCCCGGCCGTCGCCTCTGTCTACCATGCTAAGGGGATGGGATTCGGGGTCCGACGGAGCCGGACAGTGCTCCGGCTCCGTCGCCCTGATCTGCGTCGGTCAGTGCTTCTTTTGCCAGTTCGAATTGGGGTTGAATCGCTTCATGTCGAGAACGACACGCTCGGTGTCCGGTCCGAGGTCCCTTTCATAGACCACCCCGTCGTGGCTGGTCATGAAGGTCACGATTCCCGTGACGCCGTATTTTTGCGGATAGGCCACGACGGCAAAGCCGCCGATGAGTTTGTTGCCAACCCGGTAGTCGTAGGCGCCGCCCGGAGCCGCCGGGCCCTGCGCCTCGAGCAGGCGATAGCGGTAGCCGTGGTAACTGCCGCTCCCGGCCGCTTTCCCGTCTTTTGTTTGGATCCTGGCGGCATTGCCGACCAGCGGTCCGAGCGGACTCGGATTCTCTCCTGCCGAGACAGGCCAGTACAGACCATCTCGTTTGCCCGGTGTCGAGATGAAGCGCCGCGCATAATCGTTGAATCCGTTGCCGTCGGGATCTTCGCTCGCATATTCGCGCTGCGCATCGACGATCGCCAGAAGCGTTTGCGCGGTGTCCAGTTCATTGCGCCCGATACGGCGCCGGATGACTTCCTCGCGGCCGGCCTTGGCGTCGAAGACCCATCCGTTGCCCTTGCGCACCAGAGGCGCAGGGAAAGGCCAGTCGTCGTCGCCGGCAACCAGAATGGCTTTCCCCTCGTCTGCCGGATTGATGGCGTGTTTGTGATCGTAGGCGGCGAGGAATCGCGTCCAGTCCTTGCGATCTGTCTCGCTGTCACCGCTCGGTAGCCATCTGGACGAACCGGGGCCGATGATGGAGAAAATACGCTGCCGGTCGGCGGCGCGTGTGGCAGCGATCAAGGCGGCGGCGGCTTCCTCGGGCGTTGTGAATGTTGGCTGGGCGGCGGCTGTCGCGGCCTTTGTCGATGTCGCACTGTGCACTGTCGGAGCCAAGGAAGCCATCATGGCGGCAAACAGTAACGGAATCATGTACTTCGGTTTCATTGCATTCCTTTCTGCGGGAAATGGAGCCTTGTGTCAGAGCTAGCGGCGACCGCCACGTCCTCCGCCGCCACGTCCACCACCGCCACCTCCTCGGGATCCGCCGCCACTGAAGCTGCTGCTTCCGCGGTTGCTGGCACTGGCTCCGCTGCCGCGACTGCCGAAATCGCGCGAACTGGCTCCGCGCTGACTCGCTTCGCGCGTGGAGGCTCCATTGCCAACACCGGACAAGCCGTTGTCGCGACCTCCACCGGAGAAGCGTCCGCCGTCACCGCGTGCACCATCGGTTCTTCCGCCACGGTCGGCATTGCGCACTTGGTCATTGAGCGAGGCGCGATCCATGCCACCGAGTTCGCCTCTCCCGCTCTCGGCCCGACCGCGGAAGTTCTCGCGGGATTGAGCGGCCTGGCGATCGCCGCCACGCTGGTACTGGCGTGCGACATTCTGGTCGCGGTAGGCGACCCCCTTGCGATGATCTACGTTATGGTTCCAGTTCGAATTGGAGACTGAGGATCGGTTGAAGTTGTTGTATTTATTGACGTTGACGTCGACTTCCCCATGGCCCCAGTTGCAGTTGCCCCAGATTGCCGCGCCGACCACCATCCCGGCCGCAAAGGTCAGGCCAGGAGGGTAGGCGTAGCTGGGCGGGTAAACGTAGTACGGCGGTTGGGGATATGGCCATGTGCCGTAAACGACGGTCGGGTTGTAAGTCGGAACGTAGACAACTTCTGGCTTTGGGGATTCGATCACATACACCGTGCTGGTGCCCTGCGCCTGCTTGTTTACGGACATCTGTTCGGTCGATTTCAGGTTGCCGGAGGCGTCGGCCTTGGCGCGCAGGGACTGGACCGTGTCCATGACGTCCTTCTGCTGGGCGAGGAAAGCGTCGCCGAGTTTCTGGGTCCACTCCAGTCGCTCATTCATCTGTTGCAGAACCTGCGGAACAGTCGTCAGTGACTTGACTGCCGGGTCCCATGGCTGTTGGGTCATGGCATCCTCCAGCGCCTTGCCGGTCACCTTCGGATTGTCCTTGACCCAGCGGGCCGCCTGGACGATTTCCAGTGGGTAGGTGGAGGCCATCAGCACCTGCGCCAGCAGGGCGTCAGGGTAAAGCGCGATGGGGGCCAGCAGTTGATCGAGGTCCTGCTGCGAGAATGTCTTGGCCGCAGGAGAAGTGTTGGTAGCAGGCGCCGCGCCGGGTGCCGGCGCGGTCTGGGCCATGACCGATGGCACTGCCAGGAATAGGGCCGCGAGCAAGGCGCAGGATCGTTGTTGCCTCGGTTTCATAGGTTCTCCCGAACGCAGGTGTCTAACGATGACCGGCCGCGGCATGGAACTTGTTTCCGGGCGGTCTTGACTGTCACCGCGCCGGGCTAAAATCAGCCAGTCGCAGGTGGCGGAGAAACAAAACTTTCCTCTACAACTATAGCAGCGCGAGCGAACTCGCTCCAAGGAGTGCTGACGGAATCTGGCGTGAAAGGTCCGATGTCCCGTTTTTTTAACGGTCCGACACGTCACCGCCTGCCATCAGTTGGCCGCTGCGCCATTGATTGCTTCCACGGGGTGTGCGGCAAGGATTTTCTGCTACAAAGAACCGGCTGGGTCGTCGTTATCATTCGACTGCCGCCTGCTGATATATCGCCTCGATACTTCCACCTCGGCGGAAGTCAGGTCGGGTCCGAGAATGACGCCGGTTTCCATCTGCATCTCGTAATACACCCAGTGCAACTGTCCTTCGACATGTTCCATGTTGAAGCTGCCAAGCCGGCCGTTCTGGTCGAAGACCTTGATGTTGTCACTATAGGTGAGGAGCGTTTCGTCGTCTTCGTCGCGCAGTTCGACATGGTCGTGGTAACTGCTCATGACGTGCCTGAAGCATTTGTCTCCGACATAGAAGACCTTGATGGTGGCTGACATGTTCGTTCCTTTCACTGCAAAGAACTGCAACTCATGCTTGCCTTAACGATTGTTTCTGCGAATCGTGCGACATGGTTGTCGCAATGTTTTGTTCCAATTTGTAAGCGTCGAGTGAACAGGATGAAGCAAAAACGAAGCCGTTTTTTCAAATCCGTTAAAAAACAACACGATGTATTATTTTTCTCGAAACTTCTTTGGGATTGTGTAAATTCCGTCGACAGTGGTGGGCGGCTCTCTCGAGCCCCCACACTGACGTGAAATACCAAGAGTGTCAGGCTTCGCCGAGATAAGCCTTGCGCACCCGGTCGTCGACCAGCAGTTCTTTCCCGGCACCGGAGAAGCTGATCGAACCGGTTTCCATGACGTAACCGGTATTGGCCACTTCAAGCGCGGCCTTGGCGTTCTGTTCGACGAGCAGTACCGTTACTCCGGCGGCATTGATCTGCCGGATGATGTCGAAAATCATGCCGACGAAGAGCGGTGCCAACCCCAGCGAAGGCTCGTCCATCATCATCACCGTCGGCTTGGACATCAGCGCGCGGCCGACGGCCAGCATCTGCTGTTCGCCGCCCGAGAAGGTGCCGGCTTTCTGCTTGTGGCGTTCCTTGAGGCGAGGAAAGAGGCCGAAGACGCGTTCCCGGTCGGCCTCGACCTCATCCTTGTTCGTGCGTGCGTAGGCGCCGAGGCTCAGGTTTTCGTCGACAGTCAGGTTGGGGAAGACGCGGCGGCCTTCCGGAACCAGCACGATGCCGGATTCGACGATGGTTTTGGTCGAGGTGCCGAGGATTTCCCGGCCATTCCAGCTCACCGAACCGCCGTCGGCCTTGACGAGGCCCATGATCGAGTTGAGCGTGGTGCTCTTGCCTGCGCCGTTGGCTCCGATCAGAGTCACGATCGTTCCGGCGGGAACGTCGAGGCTGATGCCGCGCAGGGCGTGGATGCCGCCGTAATGAACGGAGAGGTTCTTGATCGATAACATTTATTCCACCCCCAGATAGGCCTCGATGACCTTGGGATTGTTTTGGATTTCCTCGGGCGTGCCGTGCGCGATGGTCACTCCGTAGTCCAGTACGTACATGCGCTTGCAGACGCCCATGACCACCTGCATGTGGTGTTCGATCAGCACGATGGTGAGATTGAACTGGTCGCGGATCTTCAGGATGAAATCCATCAGTTCCACCGATTCCTGCGGGTTCATGCCGGCGGCAGGTTCGTCCAGAAACAGCAGTTTCGGCTCCGTGGCCAGCGCGCGGGCGATCTCCAGACGGCGCTGCTTGCCGTATGGCAGGCTGGTGGCCTTGGCCTGTTCGTGCTCGCTCAGGCCCACTTCGGCGAGCAAGGCGCGGGCGCGTTCGTGGATGTGTCGCTCCCTCTTCAAGTAGGACGGCAGTCGCAATGTCGCCTCGAACACGTTGGTACCCATGCGCATGTGCTGCGCCACGAGCACGTTTTCCAGAACGCTCATTTCCTTGAACAGGCGAATGTTCTGGAAGGTGCGGGCGACGCCGAGCCTGGTGATGCGATGCGGCTTCATACCGGTGATATCGGTTCCGTCGAGCAGCACCTTGCCCGTGGTCGGCTTGTACACCCCGGTGATGAGGTTGAACGAGGTGGTCTTGCCGGCGCCGTTCGGCCCGATCAGGCCGATGATCTCGCCGGCCTGGACATCCATGTTCAGCGCGGTAACGGCAGACAAGCCGCCGAACTGCTTGTTGACCTCGATGGTTTGCAGCAGGGAACTCATTATTCAACTCCCTTTCCCGATTTTGGTCCGCGTTTGGGTAACAGTCCGATCCGGGATAGCGAATCCCAGCTGAACTCGGAAGTGCCCATCAGACCCTGCTGGCGGAAGATGACGACAATCATCAGCAGCGCGGAGAAGAAGACCATGCGCAATCCGGGAATGCCGTTGGTGACCATGAAGCCGAGATCCAGCGGACCGTCGAGGAAACGCAGCGCTTCCATCGAGATGGTTACGACGATCGCCGCGACGATCGAGCCGGTGATCGAACCGACGCCGCCCAGCACGACGATGAGCAGGATGTCGAAGGTCTTGAGGAAGATGAACTGCTTCGGGTCGATGGTGGTCAGGTAATGCGCCAGTAGTCCTCCGGCGATCCCGGCCAGGAAACTGGAGATGGTGAACGACAGCACCTTCATGCCGAAGACATCGATGCCCATCGATTCGGCGGCGATCTCGTTATCGCGGATCGACTTGAACGCGCGTCCGTAGCTCGACTTGATCAGCAGTACGAGGAACAGGGTAATGACGACGGCCGAGCCCCAGGCCCACCACATGGTCGTGTACCGCGGCAGCCCCTTGAGGCCGAGCGAACCGTTGGTGATCGACTGCGCGTTGGTCAGGATGACCCGGATGATTTCCGAGAATCCCAGCGTGGCGATCGCCAGATAGTCGTCGCGCAGGCGCAGGGCGACGACACCCAGGAACCAGCCGATGAACCCGGCGACCAGTCCGCTGACCAACAGTGCCGGCAGGAAGGGCAGGTGCAGATCGAGCAGCCAGGGGGCGATCGGTTGCAGCACGAAGTTGGTCGTCTTCTGGTCGGGGGTCATGGCCAGCAGCGCGCAGGTATAGGCGCCCACGGCCATGAACCCGGCGTGACCCAAGCTGAACAGACCGGTGAAACCGTTGATCAGGTTGAGCGACAGCGCCAGGATGATGTTGATCGCGCAAAGCTTGAAGATTTGCATGGTGAAGCGATCGAACGTCGAATCGAAGATGAAGAGCAGGATTAGGCCGACAACCGCGGCGGCAAGCGTCAGCTTCGCGTCCCGGCTCATGGTTTTTTTCTGTAGGGTATTCATCAGACCTTCTCCCCCTGGTTCTTGCCCAGCAAGCCGGTAGGCTTGACCAGCAGGACCATGATCAGCAGGACGAATGCGAACGCATCCTTGTAGCCGGTGAGTTCGGGCAACACGGCGATCGTCATCAGCTCGATCAGGCCGAGCAGCAATCCGCCGAGAACCGCGCCGGCAATGCTGCCGATGCCGCCGACCACGGCGGCGATAAAACACTTGAGCCCCGGCATGATGCCCATCAGGGGTTCGAGGCGCGGATACTTGAGTGCCCACAGGATGCCGCCGATTGCCGCCAGGGCGCTGCCGATGGCGAAAGTGATCGACACGATGCGGTTGACGTCGATGGCCATCAGGCGGGCCGCTTCGATGTCGGTGGATACGGCGCGCATGGCCATGCCGGTTTTGGTGCGGTGCACGATCCACAGCAGGACCGCCAGGAGGACCGCGGTGACTACCGGGATGATCAGGCTGACACTGGCGACGTGCACGCCGCCGATGACGTAATTGGCCGCGAACAGGCTGGATACCGGAAAGGCTTTCGGTCGCGCATCGAAGAGCACGATGGCCAGGTTTTCGATCAGAAATGACGCGCCGATGGCGCTGATCATGATCGAGATGCGCGGTGAATCGCGCAGCGGGCGATAAGCCACCCGCTCGAGCCCGACGCCGAATGCCGTGGTGACGACGATGGCCAGGCACACTGCCAGCCACCACGGCATCAGGAACATGCTGACACCGTAGAAGGCCAGGTAGCCGCCAATCATGAAGACATCGCCGTGGGCGAAGTTGATCAGGCGCAGGATGCCGTACACCATCGTGTAGCCGATGGCGATCAACGCGTAAAGGCTGCCCAAGGACAACGCGTTTACGAATTGTTGAAGAAAAGTCTGAAGATCCATGAGGTTCCTTCTGATACCGGGCCGACACGACCTGGGCAGGTTGAAGCGGAACGGGTAAATCGCCGCTTCCAATCATGTGAAAATCCGAATGTGACAGTAGCGATCGCTACAGCACATCCGGATTCTCGGAAACTGCCTGGGCGCGGGGCGAGCGCCCCGCAGGTGTTGCTGCTTACTTCGGTTTGACGGTCGTCAAGAAGACGAACTTGCCGTCTTTCACTGTCTTGAACACGGCTTCCTTGTCAGCGTTGCGTTCGGCGTTGATGGTGATGACGCCGGCGGAACCTTCGAAGTCCTTGGTTGTGGTCAGAGCGTCGCGGATCTTCTGCGGTTCGGCGGAGTTTGCGCGCTTGATGGCATCGAGGATGACCAGGTAGGCATCATACCCGAGTGCGGAAACTGCCGACGGCTCCTTCTTGAATTCCTCGCGGAACGACTTCAGGAAGGCTTCGGACGTCTTGTTGATCGGCACGTCGTTGGCGAAGAAGGTCGAGAAGACGGCACCTTCAACAGCGGCACCGCCCACTTCGAGGAACGCTGCCATATCCCAGGTGTCGCCACCGATGAACTGGACATTCATGCCCAGTGCGCGGGCCTGCTTGATGATCAGGGCCGATTCGGTGTAGTTGCCCGGAGCGAAGATGGCGTCCGGTGCGGATTTCTTGATGTTGGTCAGCTGCGCGGTGAAATCCTGATCGCCGGTGTTGTAGTCGGCCGTGGCAACAACTGCGCCCTGGTCGCCGGTCAGCTTGACGAACTCGTCGGCGAAGAACTTGGCGAGGCCGACCGAGTAGTCGTTCGAGACTTCACGGATGATCGCCACTTTCTTGGCCTTCAGCGTGTTGAAGGCGTAGGTCGCGCCCACGACGCCCTGGAACGGGTCGAGGAAGCAGACGCGGAAGTAGTAGTCGTTGCCCTTGGTCACGGCCGGGTTGGTCGCGGAAACGGCGACGGCGGGAATCTTGGCCTCGGCGAAGATCGGACCGCCGGCCATCGACAGCGAGCTGCCCCAGGAACCGATCACGGCATTCACTTTTTCCTTCTGCGCCAGCACGGTTGCGGCGTTGGCAGCTTCAACCTTGTCGGACTTGTTATCCACCGCGATCAATTGGACCTTCTTGCCGAGCACTTCCGGGAACAGCTTGTTGGCCAGCTTGATGCCGTCGTACTCATCGGCACCGCCCGCGCCATTGGCGCCAGTCAGCGGCTCGAACACGCCGATCTTGATGACTTCCGCTTTGGGAGCTTCCTTGGAGCAGGAAACGAGGGAAACGCTGGCCACCGCGACGGCGGCGAGCGTCAAAAGTGATGCAATCTTTTTCACGGAATTCTCCTTTATTGGTGGCGGCCTTGGCCGATCGCGGGATGCTACAGCCCACCTTCCCGGCCGTCAAGGAATTGATGCGGAAAACAATCCGCCGGTCTTCCCGGGTTGGGTTATGTGGTGATTCCGCTAGCGCTGGATCCGCAGACCTTCCTGCGTCGTTGCTGAGAGTTGGCTCAGGATGCTTCGAAAACGATGTCCTGAGCGCCTTCCCACAGACATTTCCGGCCTAGCGAAGAAAGCTGTTCCAACCCCTCTTCGATCACCAGGAAGTGATTTCCGGCCAGTTGCCCGACCTTGCTGGCGAAGCGGCACGACCCGTAGGCGATCAGGATTTCCGATTCGCTCAGTTGGGCCGGATAAAGGAGGATATCGCCGCGCGAGGGATAGCTCGTGTGATTTTCCGGGCCGACACCGAAATCGTAGTCGCCCAGCGGCGACCAGACGGCTTCGCCGCTCCAGCGTACGTGTACGATCCGTGTCTTGAACGGCAATCTGGCGGTGAAGGCGGCGCAGGTCTGCGGGGCTTCTTCTTTCAATAGACGCGCCTTGAATGTGTAGGGTCCCGCAGTGATTTTCAGATGTTCCATGCTTCCGCCCTTGCGTGTTCGATGCCCAAAACGAAGTCAGGCCGCCATTGCGACGACCTGACCGGACAATTTTAACCTCTTGAACCCCGGCGGTGGGAATTCAGGCCGCGTGAGAGCACTGCCGGATGGTCTTGCCGATATGCAGCAGCATGTCGTCGACCATTTGCTGCAACCCGATGGTTGGTTTCCAGCCCCAGTCGGCGCGGGCATAGGTGTCGTCCAGGCTGTGCGGCCAGCTGTCGGCGATCGCCTGCCGATGGTCGGGACGGTAGTCGATGCGGAACTCCGGTTTTCTCTTGTGTATCGCGTCGGCGAGTTGCCGCGGGTTGAAGCTCACTCCGGCGATGTTGTAGGACGACCGGACATGGATCTGTTCCGCCGGGGCTTCCATCAGTTCGATAGTCGCACGGATGGCGTCGGGCATGTAGATCATCGGCAAGGTGCTTTCCGGGCCAAGGAAGCAATGGTAAGTCTCGCCGTTGCAGGCCGCGTGGAAGATGGCGATGGCGTAGTCGGTGGTGCCGCCTCCGGGGGGCGACTTGTAGCTGATGATCCCCGGATAGCGGATGCTGCGGACGTCCACGCCGTATTTGCTGAAGTAGTACTCGCACAGTCGTTCGCCCGCCTGCTTGCTGATGCCGTAGATCGTGGTCGGGTCCATCACGGTCAACTGCGGGGTTTCCACGGCGGGGGTATGCGGGCCGAAGGCGGCGATCGACGAGGGCCAGAATACGCGCAAGGGTTTGCCATCCGCGGTTCGTTCGCGGGCGATTTCGAGAATGTTCAGCAGGCCGTTCATGTTCAATGTCCAGGCGCGCAACGGCGCCTGTTCTCCGGTTACCGAGAGCAGGGCGGCGAGCTGGTAGACCTGAGTGATCCCGTTGTTCTGGATCACTTGCTTCAGGCGTGTGCTGTCGAGCACGTCAAGCGTCTCGTAGCGATGCGCTCCGGCGAGGCTGCGCGGTCCGATGTCGCCGGCGATGACGTTTTCTTCCCCGTGTGTCTCGGCCAGTGCTTCGACGAGTTCGCTGCCGATCTGCCCGTTGGCGCCGATGACCAGTATCCGTTCCATTCTTTTTCTCCCCTTATTTGTTCAGCAGGCCGAGTTCGCGCCCGGCCTGGGCGAAGGCGGCCAGCGCCGCGTCGAGTTGTTCGCGGGTGTGCGCTGCCGAGAGCTGCACGCGCACGCGTGCCTGGCCCATCGGTACCACCGGGTAGAAGAAGCCGGTGGCCAGCACGCCCAGTTCATAGAGGCGGCGGGCGAATTTTTGGGCCAGCGGAGCGTCGAACAGCATCACCGGCACGACGGGATGCGTGCCCGGCTTGATGGTGAAACCAAGTTCGCTGATCGCCTTGCGGAAATACGCCGTGTTGGCGTGCAGGCGGTCGCGCAACTCGGTCGAGGACGAGAGACGTTTCAGTACTTCCAGCGAGGTGCCGACGATGGTCGGCGCCAGACTGTTGGAAAACAGGTAGGGGCGCGACTTCTGGCGCAGCATGTCGATGACTTCCCGGCGCGCTGCGGTGAAGCCGCCCATTGCGCCGCCGAGCGCCTTGCCCAGCGTGCCGGTGATGATATCGACGCGGCCCATCACACCGTGGTGCTCGTGCGTGCCGCGTCCGGTGGCGCCCATGAAACCGGTGGCGTGGGAATCGTCGATCATCACCAGTGCGCCGTAACGCTCAGCCAGATCGCAGATCCTGTCGAGTTGGGCAATCGTGCCGTCCATCGAGAACGCGCCGTCGGTGACGATGATCTTGTGCCGCTTGCCGGCGGCTTCCTGCAACTGCGTTTCGAGATCGGCCATGTCGTTGTGCGCGTAGCGGTAGCGTTCCGCCTTGCACAGACGGATGCCGTCGATGATCGAAGCGTGATTCAGCGCGTCGGAGATGATCGCGTCGGATTCGTCGAACAGCGGCTCGAATACGCCGCCGTTGGCATCGAATGCCGCGGCATAGAGAATCGCGTCTTCCATACCAAGAAACTCGGCGATCGCCTTCTCGAGTTGCTTATGCACCGTCTGCGTGCCGCAAATGAAGCGTACCGAGGAGAGTCCGTAGCCGTACTGTTCCGTCGCGGCCATCGCCGCCTTGACCAGCGATTCGTCGCCGGACAAGCCGAGGTAGTTGTTGGCGCACAGGTTGATCAGCTGGTGGCCGTCATCGCATACCACGGTACTGCCCTGACGCGAGGCCAGTACGCGTTCCTGCTTGTACAGTCCTTGCTCGCGCAATTCGTCGAGATTCTTCTGCAGGCCGGTGTAGAAGCTTTCCTGAATTCTGGTTTGTGTCATCGTGATTCCCGTCGTCTGGCCGAACATGCCGCGCTCTGCTAGCATGGTGGTTCAGTGAGTTGATAAAATTTCAATATACAGAACAAGTTTTCAATATAACGGATAATAAACATCGCCAGTGAACTTCGCAAGCCAATTCTGAAACTTTCCATGAAAACTCCAAACATCCCGCAAACTCCTCCCGAAGTCGGCGCGACTCTCCAGAAGATGAGGCTCGAGCGCAATTTGACATTGGAGGATCTGTCGCGTACGGCGGGCGTGTCGAAATCGATGCTTTCGCAGATCGAGCGCGAGAAGGCCAATCCGACCATTGCCGTCGCCTGGCGCCTGGCCAATGCGCTCGGTGTCAGCATCGGCGAGTTGCTCACCCCGGAAACCCGTCCGGTCGAATCGATTCGCGTGCTCGAGGCTCACGAGCAGCCGACCCTGCCGGGCGATCACGCGGGCTACGTGTTGCGCATCCTGGGACCGATGGAACTGGCGGGCAAGTTCGAGTGGTACGAATTGATGTTAGCGCCGAACGGCATCCTGGCCTCAAACCCGCACGATCCGGGCGCAACAGAACACCTTACCGTGTTGCAGGGGGCGATGGATCTGGAAGTCAATGGCGAAAAGAAGAAGCTGAAGACGGGCGCGACCGCTCGTTATCCGGCCGACTGTAATCACAGCATCCGCAACTCCGGGAAGGTGGAGGCCAAGGCGCTTCTGGTGGTGATTCACCGCTGACGGCTGGCTTATCGGCGACTGACGAGTCCCGATTTTCGGGCCGTTCCGAGCGAAATGTATTCGTCGACATCGAACTCCATCAATTCGATGCCACGCCTTTCCGCCTGAAACCTGCGTTCCATTATTCCCAGCGGTGCCGAACCGTCCGTTTTTCGCCGGTCAGGGCACTTGCGCCGGTCGAATGCTCTTGAGAAGGATGGATGCCTCATTTCGCCTGGGCCCATGTGACTCTTTCAGAGTAGAACATCGAGCGTTTCTGTGCAATGAAAGCCGTCACGCAACAAATACCCTCGACATCGCATCGTCTGGCTATACTTGAACGAAAGGGTCCAGGTTGGCGAAAGCGGTGGCGAAGGGAGAGGGATCGTGTCTCACAACTATGAAAGAAGATCTGGCAAGGACCGGCGCCAGGACGATGGCGACCTGCCAGGAGGCAAGGAGCGGAGACGGCAGGTCGAGTCCCGCAAGCCGGAGATTGTCGAGGTTGAACTCAACGAAGCCGATTGGGAAATGCACTTCGGAAGGAAAAAGCTGGTCGGCAGCGGCGCCGACGCGTCGGTCACCATCGAGGTGTCCGAGTTGTTCGGGCGATTGAGCAAATAGAACCTGTGGCGCCTTCTGCTTCGGTTTCGTGGTGGGCTTGGACGTCAGGAATAGTCTGATACATTCCCGTGAAGGCTCTCCACTCTGGCGATGTAACCAAGTTCCTGGATAGCGCTGGCCCATTCCTGAGCATCCTGCTGCGTTTTCAACCATGGGCCAATCTCTACCACCCATGTTCCGCGATGGTCCCTGCGCTTTGTCACTACTCGAAACACAATCCGCTACCACTTTTAGGAAAAGAAATTTTATTGCTGACAACCGAGTGCTTTTAGCCCTCTCCACGTTTTGGCCAAGGGCTGTCCGGCATGTCCCAGGACCACAATTGAAAAAGGCTTGCATCGCTGCAAGCCTTTGTATTCCTGGTGGAGACGGGCGGGATCGAACCGCCGACCTATTGATTGCGAACCAATCGCTCTCCCAACTGAGCTACGCCCCCATGAACCGGCGCAGATTCTACGCGTGACGATGGTTAGCGTCAATTGCACCGGAAAGTTTGTACAAACAAAAAGGGCTTGCGCGATGGCAAGCCCTTTTCTTCTTTCAGGAGATGTTACTTCTTCTTCTTGGTCTTGGCGGCAGCAACCGTCGCCTTGAAGGTGGCGCCGGCGGAGAACTTCGGCACCGTGGTGGCCGGGATCTTGATCTTTTCACCGGTCTTCGGGTTCTTGCCTTCGCGGGCGGCGCGGGCAGCGGACTTGAAGGAGCCGAAGCCGACGAGGCTCACGCCATCGCCCTTGGCAACAGCCTGAACGATTGTTTCGATAACGGCGTCGAGGGCCTTGCCAGATGCAACCTTGGACAGTTCGGTTTTCGCTGCGATTGCATCGATCAATTCAGACTTGTTCATAGTATCTCCTGTTGTTGATTGTCGAGAGTCGTGGTGGAAACTCCGCTGCGATTCTTGCACTTCATGGGCTTGAAGGGAAGGGGGGTAAGCCACGAAATTGTTCGGGAAGTGAAAAAAATGTTGTTTTTTCGCTTGCCGGCGCTTTTTTGCTCCCGCAGCGCCTCATTTTTCCTTCGCTAGCAAGGGTTTCAGGAAGCGTCCGGTATGGCTGATCCTGTTGCTGGCTATTACTTTCGGCATGCCTGCGGCCAGGATCTGCCCTCCTCCGTTTCCTCCTTCTGGCCCGAGATCGACGATCCAGTCGGCGGTCTTGATGACATCCAGGTTGTGCTCGATGACCACGACCGTATTGCCGTGGTCGGCCAGCCGGTGCAGCACCCGGAGCAGCATCTCGATATCCTGGAAGTGCAGGCCGGTGGTCGGCTCGTCCAGAATGTACAGGGTGCGGCCCGTGTCGCGCTTCGACAATTCCAGCGCCAGCTTGACCCGCTGCGCTTCGCCGCCGGAAAGCGTGGTCGCCGACTGCCCGAGCGTGATGTAGGAGAGCCCCACGTCGACCAATGTCTGCAGCTTGCGCGCAACGACCGGCACGGCGTCGAAGAATTCGCGCGCCTGCTCGACGGTCATCTGCAGGATGTCGTGGATGTTCCTGCCCTTGTACTGGATTTCCAGCGTTTCACGGTTGTAGCGCTGGCCGTGGCAGACGTCGCAGGCGACATAGATGTCCGGCAGGAAGTGCATCTCCACTTTGATCACGCCGTCGCCCTGGCAAGCCTCGCAGCGCCCGCCCTTGACGTTGAACGAGAAGCGGCCGGGGCCGTAGCCGCGTTCGCGCGCGGCCGGCACACCGGCGAACAACTCGCGGATCGGTGTCAGCAGGCCGGTGTAGGTGGCCGGGTTGGAGCGCGGCGTGCGGCCGATCGGCGACTGGTCGACGTTGATCACCTTGTCGAACTGGTCGAGGCCGACGATCTCGTCGTGTTCGGCGGGTTCCGCGGTCGAACCATAGAGGTGCTTCGCGGCGGCGGCGTACAGCGTGTCGTTGATCAGCGTTGACTTGCCTGAGCCGGAAACACCGGTGATACAGGTGAACAGTCCGACTGGCAGTTCGAGAGTGACGTTCTTCAGGTTGTTGCCGCGGGCGCCGACGATTTTCAGCACCTTTCCCGGATCAGCGCGGCGCGGCACGCTTGGCGCTTCGATGCGGCGGCGGCCGGCGAGGTAGTCGCCGGTCATCGAGTCGGGGTTGGCCATGACCTGTGCCGGCGTGCCTTCGGCAACGATGGCGCCGCCGTGGATGCCGGCGCCGGGGCCGATGTCGACGACGTAATCGGCGCTGCGGATAGCGTCCTCGTCATGCTCGACGACAATCACGGTATTGCCGATGTCACGCAGGTGCATCAGCGTTTCCAGCAGGCGATGGTTGTCGCGCTGATGCAGGCCGATCGAGGGTTCGTCGAGCACATACATGACACCGGTCAGACCCGAGCCGATCTGCGACGCCAGGCGGATGCGCTGCGCCTCCCCGCCCGAGAGCGTTTCGGCCGAGCGGTCGAGCGACAGGTAGTCGAGGCCAACGTTGATCAAGAACTGCAAGCGGCTGGTGATCTCCTTTAACACCTTCTCGGCGACCTGGGCCTTGTTGCCGGCCAGCTTCAGGTCGTGGAAGTGGTCGCGCGCCTGCTTCAGGGGCAGGCGGCTGATCTGGTGCAGCGTCAGCGCGTCAGCGCCGGAGCCGATATGCACATGGCGTGCTTCCTTGCGCAGACGGGCGCCTTCGCAGGTCGGGCAGGTCTTGTTGCTGATCAGCTTGGCCAGTTCCTCGCGCACGGCCTGCGAGTCGGTTTCCTTGTAGCGGCGCTCGAAGTTGGTGACGATGCCTTCGAAGGTGTGATTGCGGTCGAAGCGCGTGCCCTTTTCATTGAGGTAGCGGAAGCGGATGACTTCCCGGCCGGAGCCGTAGAGCACTATATTGCGGATATCATCTGGAAGCCGCTCGAACGGCATCTCGACATCGAAACCATAGTGGTCGGCGAGCGACGTGAGCAGCTGGAAGTAGAACTGGTTTTTCCGGTCCCAGCCGCGGATGGCGCCGCCGGCGAGCGAGAGGTCGGGGCGCGTGACGATGCGCTTCGGGTCGAAGAACTGGATCACGCCGAGGCCGTCGCACTTGGGGCAGGCGCCCATCGGATTGTTGAACGAGAAGATGCGCGGTTCCAGCTCCTGCAGCGAGTACGAGCACACCGGGCAGGCGAACTTGGCCGAGAACAGGTGTTCCTTCTCGGTATCCATCTCGTAGGCGATGGCGCGGCCGTCGGCGTGGCGCAGTGCGGTCTCGAACGACTCGGCGAGGCGCTGGCGCATGTCGTCGCGAATCTTCAGGCGATCGACGACGACGTCGATGGTGTGCTTCTGCGTCTTGGCCAACTTGGGCAGGGCGTCGATCTCGTAGATCTTGCCATCCACGCGCAGGCGCGCGAATCCCTGGGCGCGCAACTCGGTGAACAGGTCGAGCTGCTCGCCCTTGCGGTTGGCGACGACCGGCGCGAGGATCATCAACTTGGTATCCGCGGGCAGCGCCAGCACGTGGTCGACCATCTGCGACACGGTCTGCGAATCCAGAGGTTGCTGGTGCTCGGGGCAGAACGGCGTGCCGGCGCGGGCGAACAGCAGGCGCAGGTAGTCGTGGATTTCGGTGACGGTGCCGACCGTCGAGCGCGGGTTGTGGCTGGTCGCCTTCTGCTCGATGGAAATGGCCGGCGACAGTCCCTCGATCAAGTCCACATCCGGCTTGTCCATCATCTGCAGGAACTGGCGGGCGTAGGCCGACAGCGATTCGACGTAGCGGCGTTGCCCCTCGGCATAGAGCGTGTCGAAGGCCAGCGAGGATTTGCCGGAACCGGACAGGCCGGTGATCACGATCATTCGGTTGCGCGGCAAGTCGAGGTTGATGTTCTTGAGGTTGTGCGTGCGCGCGCCGCGGATGCGGATTTCCTTGAATTCTTCCATGGGGAGGGCGGGGCTTGGGGGAAAAGCAAACCTGATAATATACGCGGGAAATTTCGCCGATACGACCGCCTGAACTAGTCTGTTGTTCCGCGGTCTTTTTTTCTTCGTCAATTTGACGTTACACGCAACGCGGTCACACGGAATTCGATGCTTTCTCCAACCCATGAATCCATGAGTGCCGACGAGCGCTATTCGGGCATTGTCCTGGCGTTCGTTTTCGCCTTGCGCATGCTCGGGCTGTTCCTGATCCTGCCGGTGTTCGCCGTGTATGCGCGCGACCTGCCGTCCGGCAACGATGTGGCGCTGGTCGGCATGGCGCTTGGCGCCTACGGCCTGACCCAAGCGCTCTTTCAGATTGCCTATGGCGTGGCCTCGGACCGCTTCGGGCGCAAGCCGGTGATCTTTTTCGGGCTGTTCGTGTTCGCGGTCGGCAGTTTCGTCGCCGCGCTGTCGTCGGACATCCAAGGCATCATCGTCGGGCGGGTATTGCAAGGCGCCGGCGCCGTCTCGGCGGCGGTGACGGCGCTGGCGGCTGACCTGACGCGCGAACAGCATCTGACCAAGGTGATGGCCATGATCGGTTCGTCGATTGGCCTGACCTTTGCCCTGTCGATGGTGGCGGCGCCGCTGCTTTACGCCAACGTGGGAATGGCCGGGATTTTCACCTTGACGGGATCGCTGTCCCTGATCGCCATCTACATCGTCAGGAAGCTGGTTCCCGAAGCGCCGGCCGTCCGCCGGCAGCCGGAGTGGTCGAGCTTTTCCGAAGTATTGCGGCACCCGCAGTTGCTGCGTCTCAATTTCGGCGTGTTCACCCTGCATTTCGTGCAGACGGCGATGTGGGTGCTGTTGCCTTCCGCGCTGGTCGGCCGCGGTGAATTGCCGGTCGGCGAGCACTGGAAGGTGTATCTGCCGGCGGTGCTGTTGTCTTTCGTCGCCGTCGTTCCGGCGATCATCGCGGCGGAAAAGCGCGGCAGGATGAAACCGGTCTTCAATGCCTGCATCGTGCTGCTGCTCGCCGTCCAGCTCGGTCTGGGCTGGATGGGTCAGAACATCTACGTCCTGTTTTTCTGGCTGCTGCTGTTCTTTGTCGCTTTCAATATTCTGGAAGCTACCCAGCCCTCGCTGATCTCGCGTTTTGCCCCGCCATATGCCAAGGGCGCGGCGCTTGGTGTATACAA
>DBMG01000110.1:28890-36944 GCA_002304785.1 Candidatus Accumulibacter sp. UBA704
GGAGCGCTCCTGCTGGGGTGGCTCGCGCTCGGGGCGTCGATGACGCTCCCCGTTAAGCCGCCGCAGCGGTAGTGCACGCAAACTCTTTTATAATCGCGCTTTTCGCACATTCATCGATCAGGGAGACAGCATGGCTTCGGTCAATAAAGTGATTCTCGTAGGCAACCTCGGCGCCGATCCGGAAACCCGCTACATGCCGAACGGCGATGCCGTGGCAAATATCCGGCTGGCCACCACCGAGTCGTGGAAAGACAAGGCCAGCGGCGAGAAGCGTGAAATTACCGAATGGCACCGCGTGGTGTTCTACCGCAAGCTGGCGGAGATTGTCGGGCAGTACCTGAAGAAGGGGTCAGCGGTGTACATCGAGGGCCGCATTCGCACCCGCAAGTGGCAGGACAAGGAAGGCCAGGAACGCTACACGACCGAGATCGAAGCCAGCGAAATGCAGATGCTCGGCGGCCGCCAGAGCGCGTCGTCGTCAGGCGGCGACGTCGAATACGGCGGCAGCATGCCGTCTTCCGCCCCGTCGGGCGGCAATCGTCCGGCGCCGGCCAAGAAGGCGCCGAGCTTTGAAGACATGGATGACGATATTCCGTTTTGAAGTTCAGACTCTGCTGGTGAACTCGGTGATGGGTTCGCTGGCCCGCTTCGGGCGGCGTTTCCTGGCTGTCGGCTGGTTGCTGGTCGGCATCGCCGGTTACGGTATTGCGGCCGAAACATCGCTCGAGCTGTTCACGGAGGATTACCCGCCGCTGACGTTCGAGCGCGACGGCGAGATCGGCGGAGGTGGTACCGCGATCGTTCGCGAGATCATGCGCCGCGCCGGACTGACGGCGACAATCCACCTGGTGCCGTGGTCGCGCGGTTATGCCACGACACTCCGGCAGAAAAACACGGGGTTGTTCGTCACCGCACTGACCAAGGAGCGCGAGCCCCTGTTCAAGTGGGTCGGTCCGATCGCCAGTACGCGGGGGCAACTCTACGCCCTCAAGGGCAGCGACCTGAAGCTAGCCAGTCTTGCCGAGGCCGGTGGCGTCCGGCACATCGCCGTGCCGCGCGATTGGTACCTGCATGAAATTCTCGTCAATGCCGGGTTGAACAATGTTCACGCCGTCGCTAATCCGCATCAGGCGCTGCGCATGCTGGATGCCGGCCGCGTCGATCTGGTGGCGCTCAACGACGTCAACGTCGAACCGATGGCTCGCGCAGTCGGCCTTGATCCGGGGCGTTTTGAAGTGGCGTACATGGTCAGTGAAAGCCCGAAGTACATCGCGTTCTCGATGAAGACCAGCGACGCGATTGTCAATGCCTGCCGCAAGGCGCTGGCTGGCATGATAGCGGATGGCACCGTGGCAAGAATCTATCAGCAATCGCTGCCGGGGCTGATTCCTCCGGCCCGGCTGAATCGCTGAGGAGACCGTCGCGGATCGCGGCTGCAGATTGGTCTGGTGCGCAGAGCTATTTGCTGAGCTTGCTCGAACTGCTGCATCCTGAACAAGCAGTTTTCGGAACCCACTTTCGACGGCTAGAATACCAAAATGGAGGGGGCAGTTCGAGCGGCGTCAGAGGTTCCCGCAATGAACACGAACGCGAAGGAAAGTCTTATGCCTGCCGTCTGCCCCGACGTCTTCTTCGAACGCCCTTTCGTTCCACTTTCCGGGGTTGCTACAACGTCCTGCTGAAGCCACCATGTTCTTTCGCCCAATAGTCCAGTGCCCTGCTTGCCAGGGGGGTCGCTGCCGGGAGTCGCGGTGGCGTAACCTTGAAGAAAAGCGTGTTCATCCGGGATGTATTCCCTATCGCTGCCTAGACTGTTCGCATCGCTTCCTGGCGCCGCAGAAGAAGCAATTTGCCAGCCTGCAGCGGGTTTCGGTTGCCGCCGCCCTGGTCGGCGCCATCGTTGTCTTTGCCGCAGCGTCTGTGCTCACCGGGAAGGACGTCCCCCCGTTGGTCCGTGAGGCGTCCAGCTATACGGCTCTCGATCCTGGGGTACGCAAGGCTGCAGAGGAGGGCGATGCGGTCGCTCAATTCCGTCTCGGCGAGGCGCTTTTCCACGATCCAGCCCGTACCAGCGAAACGTCGGCGCAGGCCATTCACTGGATGCAGAGCGCAGCCGAGAACGGCAATACCGACGCGATGATCTTCCTGGGACGGCTGTCGCGGACGGGCGTCGGCATCCTGCAGGATTTCGCCAAGGCCTCCGCCTGGCTCCATACCGCTGCGCAACGCGGCAACCCGGAAGGGATGCTGGAAATGGGGCGGCTGTATCGCGACGGTGTCGGGGTCGAGAAAGACCTGATCAAGGCCTATGTGTGGTTCAACCGGGCCGCCGCGGCGCGCAACCTCGATGCCGTGCGCGAGCGCGAGGCGATTGCCCGCGTGCTGAAGCCGGAAGAGCTGAGGGACGCGCAAAGGCAATCCGCCGCGCCGCCTCCTGAGGGTAGCAAGGCGCACGTGAAAAGCGCCAGTAAATGACTGCCTGAAAAGCGATCCGGAATGACCGGCCTCCGCGTCAGATAACTCGCCTTCCTACGTTTTCTTGATGTCCTCGTTTCGCGCGTGAGGAACGAGCCAGTCTGGGATTTCGTCCGCGGGGATGTTGTCGAGCATGTACTGGCGCATCAGTTTCCGCACGACCTGCGACGAGTTCAGATCCTGCCGTGCGCAGATCTCCTCGAACAATTTCTTTTTTCTCGGATCGATCAGGATGGTGAGTCTGGCTGTCCGGTTTTCCATGATGACGCCCCCGATTATTCTAAAATGATAACGATATTATAATCTAACTCATTTTTGATTTATATCGCCGTCGTATACAAGTATAATCTTTGGCTTTTGCCGGCTCTCGCCTTCGATGAATCAACTGATCCTGGCGGTCCTCGCCCTCGTTATCGGTGCGGGGCTCTGCCTGCTCAATTTGGACAACCGTGTTCGTGCGGCTCTTGGCCTATGCTCGCAGGCCATCGCCATGGTTCTCGTGTGGTCGGTAGCCGTTCCCGTGATGATGGGCGGACCAGACGTCGCCGGCGGAATTTCCTGGGCGTATCCGATCGAGGCGGTTCATTTCCGGCTCGACGCGCTGGGGGCTTTCTTCCTCAGTTGGTCCCTGCCCATGACTCTGCTGGGCAGCGTGTACGCGGTGGGTTATCTACGGAAGTATTTCTCCGGCCCGCGCCACGTCGGCGTGCATTTCGCGCTGCTTAACATGGTCGCATTGTCGTTCGTGCTGGTCTATACGGGAGACGAGGTCGTCTCGTTCCTGTTTGGCTGGGAGGTAGCGGCGCTGGCCGCGTGGCAGCTGGTGATCTGGGACTACACCAATTCGAAGGTGCGTTTCGCCGGGTTCAACTACCTGGTTTCGACGCACGTCGGCCTGCTTTTCCTGGTCGCTGCGCTGATGATTCTCTACACCCACAGCCAGTCCTGGGCTTTTGGCGACATTGGCCGCTGGATGAGCGGCCATCCGGGCACGCTGCGCAACGTGGTGTTCCTACTGCTGGTGACCAGTTTCGGGCTGAAATCGGCGTTTTTCCCCTTCCATTCCTGGCTGCCGCGCGCCCACGCGGCAGCCCCGGCGCATGTCTCGGCGCTGATGTCGGGGGTGATTCACAAGGCGGGCCTGTACGCCCTGCTGCGTTTCACGCTTCTGGCGGGGAAGCCGGATGAATGGATGGGGTGGTTCCTGATCGCGTTTTCGGTGACCTCGGCAGTGATCGGCGGTTTGTACACCGTCGGCCAGCGCGACCTCAAGCGCCTGCTCGGTTATTCCTCGACCGAAAACGTGGGGATCGCCGGCATCGGCATCGGCATCGGCTTCCTCGGGCTCAGTTGGGACAGTCCGGCACTGGCGGCGCTGGGGTTCGGCGGCGGCCTCCTGCACGTGCTCAACCACGCCTTCTTCAAGTGCCAGCTGTTCTACGCCGCGGGCTGCGTTTACCAGATCAAGCACGTTATCGACATGGAACGCCTCGGCGGCCTGTTCAAGTTGATGCCGGTTACCGGCGCGTGCTTCATCATCGGCGGAGTGGCCATTTCCGCGCTGCCCCCGTTCAACGGGTTCGCCAGCGAGTTCATGATCTATTCCGGCCTGTTCAGCAACGTGGGCATGGGCATCTGGGCCAAGCTCACGCTCGGCCTGGTGGCCGCGGCGCTGGCCTTTGTCGGAGCGGTGTCGGCCCTGAGCATCACCCGCGCGTTCGGTGTGATCTTCCTGGGTAATGCGCGCGACCCGCGGTTGCCCGAAGGACGCGAAGCCAGCCGCTGGATGCTGGTGCCCATGGGCATCCATGCCCTGGGGACCGTGGTGCTCGGCGTGGTGCCCGTCGTCGGATTCGCCCTGGTTGCCCATCCTGTTTCCCTTTTCCTGCACGCCGCGCCCGCGGGCGGGGGAGCGCTGGATGCCGTCGTTGGTATCCTGACGCGCATCGGGCTGATTTCGGGTGCACTGGCGGCGGTGATCGTGACGGTGCTGTGGCTGCGTTCCCGGTTCGCGGCGTTGTCGCCGCGAAGGAACCAGACCTGGGGATGCGGCTATGACCTGCCGAACGCGCGCATGCAATACACGGGCGCCGGTTTTTCCACCGATTTCTCCCAGCGTTTCAGGAACATCATGGTGCTGCTCAAGCGGCAGAAGGCGCCGGTCGGATATTTTCCCCGTGACAGCTATGTCATCACGGATTGCGTCGATGCCGTCGAGCGGCGCCTGTATAACGTGATCGACCACGGCGACGATACGGCTGTCGAGCTTTCGGAAAAAATGCGCGAAGACGATCCGCGGCTGGCGTTTTCGGCCGGCCTGGCTGCGATCGTCATCATCGCCTCGCTCGTGCTGCTGGCGGAGGGCGCGTTGCAATGAAGACAACGCTGCAGGTGATTCACTGGCTGTTCGTGTTGGCCATGCCCATCCTGCTGGTCGGGGTGGTCAACCGCACCAAGTCCTGGTGGGCGGGGCGCAAGGGACCGCGGATACTCCAATTCGCGTACGACCTGCAGCGGTTGCTCGGCAAGCGGCCGGTCGAGAGCGCCACGGCTACCCCGCTGTTCCGTGCCGGTGCCTACGTGGTGCTGGTCTCCGCCGTGCTGGCCACCGGCATGGCGCCGATGCTCGGCCAGTTCGCGCCGGTCCGGTTCCCGCATGACTTCGTCGTGGTGGCCTATACGCTCGGCCTGGCGCGTATTGCGCTGATGGTCTCGGCGATGGATGTCGGCAGTTCCTTCGAAGGCATGGGCACCGCGCGCGAGGCGGCGTTCTCGACCTATGCCGAGCCGGCGTTGTTCCTGCTCATCGGCACGGCCGGCGCGGCGACCGGGATGACCAGCTTCGCCGACCTGATCGGCCATCTGCACAACACGCCGTACTACGCGATCATCGTGGCGCCGCTGGTCCTTTGCCTGCTCATCCTGCTGCAAGCCGAGGCGGCGCGGGTGCCGGTGGACGATCCGCTGACGCACCTGGAGCTGACCATGATCCACGAGGTGATGATCCTCGACCACAGCGGCCCGGAACTGGCGGCGATGCAGTTCGCCGCGGCCTTGAAGATGACGCTTTACGCCGGATTGATCGCCGCCCTGGTCAACCCCTTCAATCCGCTGACCTCGCCGGCCGCCTGCGTGCTGGCCTCTTTCGGCCTGATGCTCGCGGTGGCGCTGGTCGTCGGGTGTGTCGAATCGCTGACGGCGCGGTTGCCGATGCGCTGGGTGACGCACTATTTGTTGATTGCCTCGGCGGCAGCGCTGGGCTGCATGGTCGTGGTCGGTTTGGGGGCCGGCAACTGATGACGCTACCTCTGATTTTCTGCATGGTCGCCACCGTTATTCCGGTGTTCTTCAGCAAGATCTCCTCGGCGCCGACCTGGCTCGGTTTGCAGGCTCTCGCGTTGGGTTGGATCACCCTTACGCAGTTCGAAACCTTTTCCTTGCACGCATCGCTGGTCGGGCTGGAAGTGCTGCTGGTGCGCGCGGTGCTGGTGCCGCATCTGTTGCGCCGCGCGCTCAGGAAGCAGCCGAATGCCCGGATCAGCCTGATGCCGTCGAACCTGTTCTCCTGGATCATCGCTGTCATGCTGATCATCCTGGCGTTCAAGTTCGGTGACGGTGCGCGGGCCGACGCACGGGCGTTGACCCTCGGCGCGGTGGCAGCGACCGTGGTAATCGCTTTCCTGATCCTGGCCACCAATCACGAACCGAAGGCGCAACTGGTCGCCCTGCTGTTCATGGAAAACGCGCTGGCCCTGTTCGAGACGCTGATGCCGGAGCACTGGCCGCTGACCGTGCATCTGGCGATGAGCTCGGTCTATGTCCTGACGGTGTTCGTCGGCAGTTGGCTGGTCGGCAGCGACGCAACGGCGGATCGAGACACTCGCGATACCGCGGAGGAGACGCCATGAGCGCCGCCGATACTGCGCGTCTGTCCTCTCCCGATCCGGCGTCGGAGACGCGCTCGGCGGCGGCGACCAGCCCAACCGCGCTCGCGCTGGTGGCCATTTCGCTGCTGGCCTGGATGGCTTCGGTTGCCGTGTTCCTCACGCATCCGCTCGACGAACTGCCCATCTACTTCGCCCGGCGCTACCTCGTGCTCGATGCCACCTCGCTATTGTTCGTGCTGGTGATCAACACGGTATTTCTCGGCATCAGTGTGTACATGCTCTCGCGGGAACGCACGTCCACGCTGCTGGCCCGGGATATCCGTTTTCGCGCCACGATGACCGTGCTGTTCATGGCGGTGATGAATGTCGGCGTGATGACCAATCACTTCATCTTGCTGTGGGCGCTGATCGAGATCAGTACGCTGTGCGCGGCACCGCTGGTCGCGCGTGGAGATTCGCCGCTGCCCAAGACTACCGCCTGGCGCTACATGCTGTACTCGGCGATGACTCTGGCGATCACCTTCCTGGGCTTCATGTGCCTGAGCCAGTCCGCGGACTTGCGCGGACTCGACATCAACTTCCAGGTGGATCAACTCCGCGACTCGCTGACGACTGTCAAGGACGGCTGGCAACGCCTGGGGCTGGCGTTCATCCTTTTCGGGCTGGGCGGCAAGCTCGGTCTGGCTCCCCTGTATGGCTGGCTGCCGGAAACCTATGAGGGGGCTCCCACCAGCACCAGCGCGCTGCTCGCTGCGGTGCAGTACAACATCAGCGTGGTGGCCGTGTTCCGCATACTGCAGGTATTCCACGGATTCGAGCTTGGCTTCGTCTCGCAGGAACTGCTGGTCATGGGCTACCTGTCGCTGATTGTGGCCGCCGTGCAGATCATGGCCGTGCGCAATTACAAGCGCCTGATTGCCTACGCCTGCGTCAGTTCGTCGGGTGTCATCGCCCTGGGATTGTCGGTGGGGCGTGCGGCGGCGTACGGCGTGGTCCTGTACATCGTCAGCAACGCTTTCGTGAAATCGCTGCTGTTCCTCACCGCCGGACGCATGCGGGCGGTCTATGGCACCAACGAGGTGGCGCCGCTCAATGGCGTGATCCGCGTCCTGCCGTTCACCGGCTTGCTATTCGCCGTGGGTATCTTCGCCTTGCTGGGCTTCCCGCCCTTCGCCAGCTTCCTGGCGGAAATGCTGATCCTGTCCGGCATCGTACAGGCCGGCAACCTGATGGCGTTTGCCGTGATGTGCGGGATGCTGACGATCATATTCGTGTCGACCGGACGCGCCGTTTTTCCCATGCTCTGGGACGCGCCGACCCGCACCGGGGCGCCGGTGGTCGAATCGCTATTTACGGTGCTTCCGAAGATGGGTTTTGTGTGCATCCTGGTCATGCTCGGCACCTACACCCCTGAACCGCTTACCCAGTTGCTGCGCGCCGTGGCGGCGTCGATTGCGGGGTCGTGATGAATACGTCGAACTCTCCTTTGCTGACTGCCGATACGCGCCAACTCGCGGAATCCTCGCTGGCCGAATTCGTGCGGTTGTGCGCCGCCCGGCTCGACGATGGCGACCGGCTCGTCACCCTGTTCGGCCGGCCGGCCGGCGACGGCGACACGCCGGAGCTGCTGGTCACTGCCGTACTGGCTTCGGCGGGCGGGCTGGCGGTCCTGCGCGCGCGGGGCCGCCGCGG
>DBMG01000010.1 GCA_002304785.1 Candidatus Accumulibacter sp. UBA704
AAAGTCATGCACCTGCCGCGATGTAACCGTTTTCAAATTCGTTTCCTGCTCGTCCAGCGTGTAATCAAACTCGGTCGGCGGGGATGCTTTGAACAGAGAAAATCCAGATATTCTTTCCACTTCAGCCGCTGACCGACGAATTTTTCCCACCGTTTCTTCATCAATATGAAAAACTTCAGCCAGGCTTTCTGTATCACTGTGATGCCGCACGATCGATAGGAATCGATCAAGATCGGCGGGGCCAAACGTTGCTGACATCGACAGCTGCGGAGCGGGTAATTGGGGCACGTGCGCAATCGGGGCAAGGAGGAGCGTCAGGTCTGGCCACTGCAGCCTACTGGCAATATGCCGCACGATTGTCGACAACGTGTCGCCATGCGAGGTGCTTTCACTGTCTTTTCGCAGACGATGGCGCAGGACACGCAAGGCCGAACCGTTTGTCTGAACACAATAGGCCAGCACGTGATCGCTCAGCGCTGGGCAACCGAGTTCACCAATGGCGGAGGCCAGGCATACGTCGAGAAAATGAACATAACTGGTCAGAGAGGAGCGCGGGCTGCCATGTCCCATGATCACACCCAACGCATAGCTAAGACGTTGGGATCGTTCGCTCCGGTCAGTCAGCGACTGTCGAACGGCAATTGGATCGATGCTTGATGAAAGTCGACGCAGCCAGGATGTGGCCGGACTCGCTGCGCTGTCTTGGCCAACTGTGCACAGAAAAAGTCGGGTTGCATAGGCATGGCGTAAATGGTGAATTCGCGCTTCAGGATCGCCTGTGCTTGCGACGAGAGCTTCAGTGACGCGGTAGGCGATACGGGTGAGATCGAGGCGTGATTTTTGATTGCTTCGTTCGCCAAAGAGGGCAACTAGTGAGTTTCGATCGGCAGAAGCGTCGATAGCGGTCAGCCAATGCCGTAGATCGTTCCATTCGTCTGCCGTCATTTGCTCGACAAGAGGTACCTGTCGAATTCCGTTCAGCGTCTTTGTCTGGCCGTAAATCGTGTTGTTGACGATGACCGTGGCCTGGTCTTGCCATAGTTGCACGTCTCTCCGCAGGAGACGGCATATTTCGCCGCGGCGCAATCCAAATCTGTAGGCGAGCAACAGATAGATCGCAGCGGCGTGGCGGTTACGCACATCGACGTGAGGGTCATTCCTCAGAAGCGCGTAGGCACGCAGATATTCAGTCTCGCTGAATAGGCCGGCGTCGACGCGTTGTACTAAAGAATCGTCCGGATGGATGTCGTTCCAGTCGGCGTCCGGAACGGCATACTTGGCGATGATATGACTGTGAAATTCTCCAAGACGGCTTGCCGTGAAGCTCTGCATGTCTCCGTTTTTGCTCGCCACAACGTGACTATAGAGGGCGGTATAGCCGATCGCCGACAAGTTGAGAAAATCCGTGTCGCGTGCAAAATCGATGAGCGGTCTGCCAACGGCACGGATGTACTTGATGACCGTTGATATTGCCAGTTGCTCTTTGAAGCGCGTTCCGCGCTGACACAGGGCAATGGCCCAGTCTGCGACAGCAAGCGAAACCCAAGGAAGTTTGCCGGGGTAATTCCGGGCTAGTCGTCGAATCTCAACGGCCAGTCGCGCTCTTCTCCAGCGATGGCTCCGTTTATTCGTTTCATTGGCTTTGGGAGAAAGGAGCTTGTTCAGTTCCTTCCAGAATGACATGGCATCGGTGGGGCCCCCTCGGGCCTCCCTGGCGACGGTCGTACCCGTGTCAGGTATATCAGAGACTGGGCTGGGTTCCGATGAAGCGGCGGGGTGCGTTTCCTGGCGAAGAGGGCGGTCTGCCGAGAGCCGTATCCATGCGGAGAGTGGCAAGGATGCGCTGGGCAAGCTTCCTTCTGCATAGGCGCGTATCTGACTCGGCAGACGAAGGCTCCAATAGGCTCGCGCCAATTTTAAAAGCGGTGAACATAAAGCGATTGGGTCACCATCTGCTTCGGTTGCCCGACCCCGTTGGCGCGGTATTGGAACCGTCAAGGCGTCCAGGACGGCCTTTATCTCATTGGTCAGCGTCACTGTATCCGGTGCTGGCGTTGCCGACGAGATCTGCTTACGGAGTCCGAGAATCAGAGCCGATGACAACGCATCGGGAAACCATCGTCGCACCGTATGGCGTGATGAATTCCCCTCGATCGTTAGATCTACGAAGAGTGTGTTGTCCCAGTGGTACGTCGTTTCGAGCAGGGCTTGTGGCAGTGCGCGAAGCCCTGTTTCCCAGAGTTGGGCGGAGAACAGCGGGGCGGCCACCAGAATCTCTGCAATCCTGCGTTCGGTGGATGGTTTGACCCTGGCTTTACTGCGTGTCTCGAAAAGCTCAATCAGGCGATCGCGTATCTCCTCAGCACGCACGGCAAGAACGAGTGTTTCGTTGTTGAACGGTGACGGTTCCGGATTTAGGGTCGCCATTCGTCCCGGAAGGATGACCTTCACTCCGTGGCGTCTCAGGCGAGCGAGGTAGCGTCGAAGCAGTTGAAGGCGTACGAGAGTGCGCTCTTCATTTTTATCCGACGGCATGAAAATCGCGTCGGTCAGATGGCGTATTTCTTCGTTAGAAATTTCCTTTGGAAAACGGAGCGGGTCTCCTGCAGGATGCGAATCGTCGAAGGCAAGAGGGAAGCGCGCGCGCAATAGCGAAGTAACAAATTGAGAATCCATCGACCAACGAAATTCTCGTGCCGCTGCGCGTTGTCCGGGGCCAATCATCGCATCGGTGGTTTGCTGACGGCAGAGATGCTGAATTTTTGCCAGGCGATGCAGCGTGGGCATGCGAAGACCCTTGAGCGTCTGCCAGTTCATCTCCGCGAGATACCGATCAAGGCGTGGTTGCAACAGATCGCGTACCTCGAACGGAGAGTAGGGAGATGCCAGACCATACGGAGTGTTGCCTGCCGAAGCGTGTCCCAGTTGCATATCGACCAGTTCTGCGGGGCAAGCGTCCTCCCTCAACCATGTCGAAAGGCTGGACCGTTGGAAATTTCCCGGTAATGTCCAGTAAGGGCGCAACATTTGTTCGTAATCCTTGCGACTAATGCGCTCGATACCCGTCAGGTCGTCTTTGAGTAAGAAGAACAGCGGAATCGGCCGCGGTCCATCCGGTTGTGTAATTACCTGAATCTGTGCCGCAAGGTTCGGATGATCATGGGAAAGAATGGCGGCAAGCGCCTGCAAATGTTGGATCCAATGTTGTAACTGAATGACAGCGTTGTGTGCCATGACCACAAGGCGCGTTTCCTTCGATCGGTCAGAGACTTTGTCGACAAGCAACGCCTGGCTTGTGTGTGTTGAGAACAATTCGAGCGCGTGAAACGGATCCCGAACCGGCCTGGCTGCCGTGGTCAGGAAAAGGCCGAGGAGGGTATGGGTCAGAAAACGATTGTGGATCTCGCTGATTGAATGCATTCGTCGGGATGCCAGCGCCAGCCTCGCGGCTTCATGTGTGCCGGAGCACACCTGCCGAAGCGCCTCGTGTGAAACTGCAAGGCGATTGCCGATGCGGCACATGTCAATTACCCTCCGGCAACAAGGCTTGGGTTGCCCTTTGGTAGATTTGGGTTAGTGTCGTTGCCGGGTACGAAGAATAGAACAGCCCCATCGGCGGAACGTCGGTGTACCGTCCTGCAATCAGGTGGGCCATTACGGCGTCGCCTGTCAGTCCCATTATTCTCGGCTTGAGGACCGCTGCGATGCGGCCGGGTAGAAAACGGAAGCCCGTTTGCAACCGCAATTCACTGCAATAATCCCGAATGCGTCGTTCGAGCTTGGAAAGACTGCCATCTGTCGTCCGGACTTCGTTGATGGCGATTGATGCGTGAGCGCGGATTATTTCGGGAAATTGGAGTTCAAATTGAGCGGTTGAAGCAAGGAGAAAGGCTCTTTGATCCTGAGTGGGCGAGAATGCGTCAGGAGGAAGTCTAACTTTGCGGTGCCACCGGCCCTCGAAGCCCAGTCGGTCTTCGGCGGCCGTGTCCGGGCAGGTCGCCATGCGATGTACGATAGGGAAAGTCTGACCCGTGATAAGCAGCACAGCAACCCAAAAGGCTTGCGTAATGTTACCCGACGCCAGATCCTGATTCAGATGATGGGATAGGCAGGCAATTTCGACAGGACTCAGTGAGTCCCATGTGTGCGGCAGAATTTGATTGTCGAGGGCGGTGTTGTAATTGGAGTAGCGGAGCTCAAGTCGTTCGCGTTCAGTGCTTATATTTGCTGCGTCGGCTGGCGTGTCGGTTGTTTGAACAACCCAGTTTTCGACATGTTCAGGGGAATCAGGATTCTCATCGTCATTACGCCGAGACGGAATGTGGGTTGCTTGTGGCCCGAGAAATGAATGTTCGTCTTCGGTGGTGTCCTTCGTGTTCTCGGGTCGCGCACGCAGCGCTCCGAAGGGNNGGGTAATGTCTTGGCTAAGGGTTTTAGCAATGCGCAGAAAATGAAGAGCCTCCTGATGCCAACTGGTGTGCGCTTGTATCTTCGGAAGTGCGTCCGCGAATTCCTGCCAGTAAATTTCTGGTGTGACTGCAGATATCGTGAGGTGCTCGAATATCGTTTTGAGCAGCGAGTTGATCGGGTGATTAAACCGGCGCCCAAAGCGCAAATAGTCAGCAAAACTCCTGAGCGTGGCTTCTTGCTGACATAATGTGGGATCAATGGCTGCC
>DBMG01000193.1 GCA_002304785.1 Candidatus Accumulibacter sp. UBA704
GAGATCTGGCCGACCTCCCGATCCCCGAATTCGGGAATCAGACTGCGATCGAGTTCGTTACGGATAAGCGTCTTGTGCGATCGCCGCCATTCGATTTCCTTCTCGCCGTACCAGACTTCGGCGAATTCCTTGAACAGCGGCGTGACCGGTGCGGTTATTACACGTGCCGGGCTGGCGAAACTGACCGCTGGAGCCAACGGTTGGCTGACCGGATCGAACTTGGCCGCCTGCCGGCTGGTCGGGAAGAACTGGCGGTAATCGAAGGTGCCCGCGGCAATCTCGGATTCGATTCGGTCGAGAACCTTCTGGAGCTTCTTGCGGTTAGCAGAGGTATCGGGAAGTACCGTATATTCGCGGCACCGCTCGCCAGAAATTCTAAAATCAAAAAACAGTGCTCCGGTTTGACCATGCTTTCGAATGCTACCCATGGCACACACCTCCGTTCGCCATGGGAATGGCAAAGGTATGCTGGGCACAAACGCTCATGTCCTCTTCGATTTTTTCCCAAATAAAGAGAATCTTCCGACCGCCAAACGGGCGGATGTAATGAATCCCTTCGAGAAGCACGCTATCTTTTAACCGTTCACGGATAGTCCGTGAGTCATATTTGATGCGCGACGACAGTTCGTCAGTAGTCAGATAGGTCAATTCCATTTAAGTCTCCTGATAATTTATCGAATCAGGCGATGTAAAAATCACATCACCTGATAACAAATTTAAGCACATCTTTGCACAATGTCAAGATCGAACGATAATATTTTTAATCATCCGAAAAAACATCACTTCAGGTGCTACTTATGATCAGGTTCAGGCTAAAAGAACTTATTGCAGAAAAAGAGTTCTGCGAACGCCGGGTTATTCCACTGACGGAAGTGGCGAAAAACACGGGGATTAATAGAATGACTTTGTCCAAAATTGCGAATCACCCTGGCTACAGCACAGTCACCGACAACTTGGACAAACTATGCGACTACTTTAAATGTGAACTTAAGCAACTTGCTGAACACATTCCGTCGCGTGATCAAGGAACAGATGACCAGTCGTAAGAAATGGGGGGTTGGGCCAGGAGAGCGGAGGTCGAATCTATGCCCGCGAAAATTCCGGTCATCTTTGTGGGCTAAAAGAGGGCCAAGAATGGGCCAAATCTGGGCCAAAAATGAAAATGGGTTAGGCGAAAATCACCTAACCCATTGAATTCATTGGCGCGCCCGAGACGATTCGAACGTCCGACCCCTGCCTTCGGAGGGCAGTACTCTATCCAGCTGAGCTACGGGCGCGTGCGGATTGCGAGGGTCGGAAGCATATCCGTTTTGTGTCTCCGCGTCCATCCCAAGACATTCGGGAGATTATTTTGCCCGCCGGCTGCGCGCCGTATCCAAGTGCCGGCATAGCTGTTCGGCGCCGTCGAGCAGGCGAGGCGTATGACGTTGGATGAGTTCGGGCGGAACGAAGAAGAGATTGTTGCGCGCCACGGCGCTGATCGTCGGCCAGCGCTTCCAGTCGTCGAGCCATTCCGGGCGCGCCTCGCCCATGCCGCTGGCGACGATCGCCTCGGGATTCGCGGCAACTACGGCTTCGACGGTAACGACCGGCGCCAGCGCATCGAGATTGCCGAACACGTTTTCGCCGCCGCACAGGCGGATGACGCTGGAGATGATCTGCCTGCCGCCCACGGTCGACAGCGGCTGTTTCCATATCTGGTAGAAAGTGCGCACCGCGGGCTTCTGCCCATTACGTTTCTGCAGATCGGCCAGGCGCGTGCGGAATTCCTGCGCCGCGGCGTCGGCAACCTTTTCAGTTCCGGCCAACCGCCCCATGCGCTCAATCTCGCTGGCCACGTCCTCGATGCGGTCGGGCTGCGAAACGTAAATCGGGAAGCCGAAGCTGCGCAACTTGTCGATGTTCGCCGGCGCGTTGCCGCTGTGCCAGGCAATGATCAGGTCGGGCTTGAGCGCAACAACGGTTTCGAGGTCGAACCGCGAGTAGCCGCCCACCTTGGCCACATTCTTTGCAGCCTCGGGGAAATCGCTGTACTCGACGGTTCCCACCAATTTGTCTCCGGCGCCAGCGGCAAACAGCGTTTCCACCAGATGCGGCGCCAGCGTGACGACGCGGCGGGCCGGCCGGGCCAGGCGGATCGTCGCACCGGTATCGTCGACTACGCTGACCTCGGCGGCAACCGGCCCGCAGAGCAACAGGGCCATCAGGAAGGCCGGGAGCCTGCTCACGGAGTATTCCATTCCGCGACGGCATCGGCCAGGCGTTGCCACTCGCTTTCATCTCCCGGCAGACCGAAACGCATCAGGCCGTGCTGGTCGAAATGCCGGACCAGGATGCCGCGCCGCGCAAAATGATCGGCCAACGCGGCAACGGGCAACGGCTCTTCATCCCCGCTGACCGTGCAGAACAGGGCTGTGCGGCCGACAGTCCCCAGCGGCGCCAGCAGTCCGGCCAGTCGCTGTGAATTCGTGGCCAGTCTGGCGCGCGCAGCCGCCTGCCATGCTCTGTTTTCCAAGGCATGTCGTGCCACGACACGTGAAGGATTCGGCACGGCCCACGGCCCGATGAATTCTCGCAGCGCCTCGAGTTTGTCAGTGGCGGCAAACATGAATCCGACGCGTGCGCCGGCCAGACCGAAGAACTTGCCCAGCGAGCGCAGTACGATCAGGTTCGGCGCGTCCTCGCCACCGGCCAGCGCGGCAACCGTGTTCTCCGGTTCGGCGTCGGCAAAGGCTTCGTCGACGATCAGCCATCCGCCGCGACGACGCAACTGGTCGGCAGCATCGAGCAGCGCCTGTCGCGGCAACAGGTTGGCGGTGGGGTTGTTCGGGTTGCACAACAGGACGTTCGGTGTGACGACGGACAACGCGCGTTGCAGCGTGGGCAGACGGCGCAGCTGGTGACCGGCTTTTTCCCAGGCGTGCGGGTGCTCCTCGTAGAGAGGCGACACACAGGCGATCGCCATCGGCTTGAACAACAGGGGCAGCGACTGGATGGCGGCCTGCGATCCCGGTAGGGGGAGCAAGCGCTCACTGCCGTAGTAGGCCGCCGCCGCCGCCTCGAGCCCGTCGTTGTCTTCCGGCAGACGCTGCCAGCACAACGGGTCAATCGGCGGGATCGGATAGGTATCGGGGTTGATGCCGGTCGACAGGTCGACCCAGTCTTTCAGGGCGATTCCGTATTCCTTTGCCGCTTGCCGCAGCCGCCCGCCATGTTCAAGCACTGATCGCTCCAATCGTCAGCAGCACGGCCAGCCACAGGCCGATGCTGCGCCGCACCAGGGCCAGCGCCCGGGTAATGTCCTCGCCGCGCGCCGGCCGCCCTTCGCCGAGTACCGGGCGCTCCTCGAACTGCCCATGGTAGATGGCCGCGCCGCCCAGCGCCAGGCCGAGGCTGCCCGCTCCGGACGACATCACCGGTCCGGCATTCGGGCTTTCCCACACCGGCGCTTGCCGGTGCCAACAGGCCAGCGCTCTTTTCGTCTCGCCGAACAAGGCGTAGGAGAAGGCCGTCAGCCTGGCCGGAACGTAATTGAGCACGTCGTCGATGCGCGCGGCCGCCCAGCCGAAGCGGAGGAAGCGCTCGGTCTTGTAGCCCCACATGGCATCCAGCGTATTGGACAGACGAAAGAGTACCGCCCCGGCCCCACCGAACAGGGCAAACCAGAACAGCGCCCCGAACACTGCATCGTTGCCGTTTTCCAGCGTCGATTCGACACAGGCCTTGGCGACCCCTGATTCGTCGAGGCCCGACGTGTTGCGCGAGACGATCCAGCCGACGTGCTCCCGCGCGGCGGGCAGATCGCCGGCCGCCAGATCGCCGGCAACGCGCTCGGCATGCTCGGCAAGGCTGCGTCCGCCGAGCGCGAAATAAAGCAGGAACGCATCGAGCAACCAGGCGACGGGATTGCCACTTCGGCCCCAGAAAGCGAGCGCCGTCCATGGCAGGACGGCCAGAGCCCAGGCACAGACACCGCGCAATCGACGCAGCGGGCCCCGATTGAACAGGCGTTCGATCGCGTTGGCTACCTTCCCGAAACCGACCAACGGATGCCAGCGGCGCGTTTCGCCCAGCAACCGGTCGAGCACGACCCCCGCGACAGCCGCCAGCGGCAAGCACAACGAAGTCGGTACGTCTATCGGAAAACCGGCGGGAGAAAAAGGGAAAGGCATGAGAAAATCGCGGAAACGAAGGCGGAATTTTACGCCGAACGACCCGGCCACAGTTAGCTGCGGAAATCCGGTGGGTAGTTGACCGGGGCGGGCGCACAAAACACCGTCCCTCCAGCGGCTGCCCACGCTGTTCGCTGTGTTCGTTTTATTCGTTGTGCCCGTTGTGGTTAACCTGTTTTTCTGGAAATCATGTCAACTCAGCAAGCCAAAACCCCCTGCCTGATGGTGCAGGGATGCACTTCCGACGCCGGCAAGTCGGTCCTCGCCGCGGCCATCTGCCGCGTCCTGGCCCGGCGCGGCGTGCGCGTCGCGCCGTTCAAGCCGCAGAACATGGCGCTCAACTCGGCGGTCACCGTCGACGGCGGCGAGATCGGCCGCGCCCAGGCGCTGCAGGCCCTCGCCGCACGCGTGCCGCCGCACATCGACTTCAACCCGATCCTGCTGAAGCCGTCGACCGACAAGCGCGCTCAGGTGATCATCCACGGCAAGGCGCACGCCGATCTGAACGCCCGCGACTACCACGAGTACAAGCCGCGCGCGATGAAGGCCGTGCTCGAATCGTGGGAGCGCCTGTGCGCCGCCTACGACTGCATCGTCGTCGAGGGCGCCGGCAGCCCGGCGGAAATCAACCTGCGCGCCCGCGACATCGCCAANNTTCGAGAAGCTCGCCGCCGAGGCCGATCTGGTGATCGTCGAGGGGGCGGGGAGTGCGGCCGAGGTCAATCTGCGGGCCCGCGACATCGCCAACATGGGCTTCGCCGAGGTCGTCGACTGCCCGGTGATCATCGTCGCCGACATCGATCGCGGCGGCGTCTTCGCCCACCTCGTCGGCACGCTCGAACTGCTCTCGCCGAGCGAACAGGCGCGCGTCAAGGGCTTCGTCATCAACCGCTTCCGCGGCGACATGAGCCTGCTCGAATCCGGCCTGACTTGGCTGGAAGAGCGCACCGGCAAGCCGGTGCTCGGCGTGCTGCCCTACCTGCATGGTCTGTACCTCGACGCCGAGGACGCCCTGCCGAAAGGCCAGGAGGCCAAGACAAACGCCAAATTGCGCGTCATTGCCCCGGCCTACCCGCGCATTTCCAACCACAACGACCTCGACCCGCTGCGTTTCCACCCTGACGTCGATTTCCGCTTCGTCGGCCCCCACGATGCCGTTCCCTCCTGCGACCTGATCGTGCTGCCCGGTTCCAAAGCCGTGCAAGCCGACCTCAACTGGCTGCGCACGATGGGCTGGGAGGAAGCGATCCGCCGCCACCTGCGCTACGGCGGCAAGGTCATCGGCATCTGCGGCGGCCTGCAGATGCTTGGCACGAAGCTCAACGACCCGCTTGGCCTCGAAGGCGCGCCGGGCAGTGCGCCGGGCCTCGGACTGCTCGACTACGAGACGACGCTGGCGGCGGAAAAGAATCTGGAGAACGTCAGCGGCATGCTGACACTACCCGGCACGCCAGCCATTGCCGGCTACCGCATCCACATGGGAGTAACGCACGGCCCGGCGATGCAACGCCCGTCGACACGTCTGGCCGAAACGCCGGAAGGCGCAATTTCCGAAGACGGCCAGATCCTCGCCACTTACTGCCACGGCCTTTTCGACCAGCCGGAAGCACTCAATGCCCTGCTCGAATGGGCCGGCCACAAGCCCAGCGCCTCCTTTGATCCCAACGAGCGCCGCGAACGCGACCTCGACCGGCTGGCCGACGCCGTCGAACAACATATGGACCTGGCACGGCTCGCCGAGTGGCTGCCCGCCCTGAGAACCCCCAAGGAGACCCTTTAATGAAAAGCCGTTTCAACGGACTGCTCTTGATCGTGATCGGCGGCGTCGCGCTGGCCTACAACCTCGGCTACCTGCGCTTCGACCTGGGCCATTTGTTTCGCACCTGGTGGCCGGTCATTCCCATCGTCGTCGGGATTGGGTTCTTCTTTTCTTCCAGCAGGTAATTTCAGTTGCGGAGGCCGGTTCAGCGTTTGCGCCGCGCCGCTTCAACGGCCCTGAGCGCTTCGGCGTAGCGCGGCGTCTCCTCGTCGACCAGCTTTTTCACTGCTCTCCTGAACGGCTCGAAATCCTCCACCCTGACGACTTCGACGCCGGCTTTCACCAGCGTTTCCAGTGCTTCAGCCTCGAAGGCGTCCCACCGTTCGCGCTGGAAGGCCACCGATTCCTGGGCGGCGCGCCTGATGGCATCGCGCTGTTCGGCGCTCATCCGGTCCCACACTACCTTGCTCATGAACAACACCTCGGGCAGGCGCAGGTGTTCGTTCAGCAGGTAGTACCGCGCGAAACGGTAATGCCCCAGCGCGAGCAGTGATGGCGCGTTGTTTTCGGCGCCATCGATGGAGCCGTTCTCCAAGGCGCCGGGAACCTGTCCGGTACCCAGAGGCACGGGGTCACCCCCCAGCATCTGGACCATTCTCATGATGAGCGGATTGGATTGCGTGCGGATCCTGAGCCCTTTCAGATTGGCCAACCCCTTCAACGGCTTCCGCGCGTAGAACGAGCGGGCTCCGGCGTCGTACCAGCACAAACCGACCAGCCCGGACGAAGCGAGTTCATCGAGCATCTTGCGACCGTAGGGCCCCTCGAGGAAACGCCACAGGTGCCGCTGCGATTCAAACAGATAGGGCAGGCCGAACACATTCAGCCGCGCATTGAACGCTCCGAGCGCGCCCGTCGACACGCGAGCAAAGGCAATCGTGCCTTTCTGCACCATCTCGACTGCCGTTCTTTCATTGCCCGTGATCTCTCCGTCCGGAAACACCGTGACGTTCAGCGTGCCATGCGAATACGTGTGGGCGAGTCTGGCGAACTCTTCGACAGCCAGTTCCGTCGGATATCCCCGGCGATGGACCTCGGCCAAGCCAAGTTCGGTCTGCGCCAGCGCCCCTCTTCCCAACCAGGCGGACAGCAGCAGGCCGCAGAATAGCCGGAGGCAGAAAGCGATCATGTGGCGCACAGGGGGATTCAGGAGCGTACCAGGAACAGCGAGATCCCCGCTTTCCGGACCAGTTGCTCGGCGATACTACCGCCAAGCAGGCGCTCGACAGCCTGGCTGGCATGCACGCCGACGATCAGCAGATCGGCCTGCCATTCAGCGGCGGCGCGGGCGAGCAGTTCCGGCACATGTTCCGTCTCCGAATCGACCAAACGGATCTCCGTCTCGATGCCCTGCGCACGCGCCATGTCGGCCGCCTGCGTAAGAAATTCGGTGGCGCCGCTGCGCAGCGAATCCTCGATTGGACTGATGCCGTCGGGAAACACCACGCGAGCGAACTGCTGCGCGAGGATGGTGTCATCGAGGGCGTGGCAGAGGGCCAGTCGGGCTCCGAAGTTGCGAGCCATTTCGATACCCGTATCGAGCACCTTGCCGGCAGCGAAATTGCTATCGATGGCCACCATGATGCGCTGGTACATGGCAACTCCCTTCGCGTTCTACGCGGTTGTCGGCTTCAAGGTCAGGGGCAACCCCGCGGCCACCAGCGTGACGCGTTCACAAACGACCGCCACCCGCTGGTTCAGCCGCCCCTGTTCGTCGGCGAACAGGCGCGAGACGGCGTGCATGGGCACGATTCCCCAACCCACCTCATTCGAGACCATGATGATCCTTCCCGGCAATTGCGGCAAGGTGTCGACCAGCGACTGCATTTCATCGCGGAACAGTCGGCAATCCACCGCTTCACCGGCTTCGGCCTGACGCGCCGCATCGCCCGCAAAGAGGACGTTGGACAACCACAAAGTCAGGCAGTCAACCAGCAGGCAGACATCCGGCGCGGCGTGTTGTCGCAACGTTGCCGCCAGGTCGAGCGGGGATTCGACCAGCCCCCACGACGCCGGCCGGCGCGCGCGGTGATGTGCGATGCGCCGCTGCATTTCCCCGTCGAGGGCCTGCGCCGTGGCCACATAAACGACGTGCAGCCCGCTTTCCGCTGCCCGTTTTTCGGCCAGCGCACTCTTGCCCGATCGGGCTCCACCAAAGATCAGTTCTCTCATGCGTGAAAGCTTAGCATGGGAGGCGCGGCGTATAATTGCGGCTTTCCGCCAGTCCCCTGGCGGCCTTTGCCACCATTGTCACGTTCCCGATGAACTTCACGATTCCCCCGCTCGACACCGCGCTCGACAAGGCTCTTCAGCAGAAGATCGACAACAAGACCAAGCCGCTCGGCTCGCTGGGTGTTCTCGAGAAAATCGCCTTGCATGTGGGCCGCATTCAGCAGACGCTGTCGCCGCGATTCACCCGCCCTTGCAACCTGATTTTTGCCGCCGACCACGGCGCCGCCAAATCCGGCCTGTCTGCCTACCCGCAGGATGTCACGTGGCAGATGGTGGAGAATTTCCTGGCCGGCGGCGCCGGCGCCAATGTCTTCGCCCGCCAGCATGGATTGGCCGTCAAGGTGATCGATGCCGGCGTGGTGCATGATTTCGGCAAGCGGAACGACTTGATCGACGCCAAGATCTCGTCCGAGGGCACGCGAAGCTACCTCGTCGAGCCGGCCATGACACGCGCACAATGCTGCGCTGCGATCGGGAAAGGCGCGGAAATCGTGCGCGGGCTGGCCACTGAAGGCTGCAACGTTCTGGTGGTTGGCGAAGTGGGTATCGGCAACACGGCGTCGGCGTCGTTGCTGACGCACGTGTTCACCCGCACGCCACTGGTCGACTGCGTGGGCCGCGGGACGGGGCTGAACGACGCCGGCCTGGCGCGTAAGCGCGCTTTGCTGGCGCAGGCCGTCGAACGGGCAAAACTGCCGGCCGATGCCGATGCCGTGACCGTACTGGCGGAATTCGGCGGGTTCGAGATCGCCATGATGGCCGGCGCGCTGCTGGCCGGCGCCGAAAACCGGATGACCCTGCTGATCGACGGATTCATCGCCACCTCTGCGCTGCTGGCAGCGTCGCGCATTGAACCGAACATCCGGGATTACTGCATTTTCTGCCACCGTTCGGCAGAACCGGGCCATCAGGCACAGGTCCACGACCTCGGTGGCGAACCGCTGCTCGACCTGGGCTTGCGCCTGGGCGAAGGCACTGGCGCCACGATCGCTTACCCGCTGGTCTGCTCGGCGCTGGCTTTCCTCAACGACATGGCCAGTTTCGATTCAGCCGGCGTGAGCACAATCATTACCTGAGCGCCAATCATGTCCACACGCTCGGAACTGGAGACCTTCCTCGGAGCCGTCCGCTTCTTTACCCGATTGCCGGTTCCCGGCACAATCGGCCAGGATAGCGTCGCCCTGGAGCGGGCGATACGCTACTTCCCGGCAGTTGGCTTGATCATCGGAGCGCTGGCCGGCCTCGCCTTCGCCATCACCTCGTTCTTCTGGCCGAAAACACTCGCGGTACTGGCCGCCATGGGAACCGCCATCATGGTTACCGGCGCCCTGCACGAGGATGGCTGGAGCGACATGGTCGACGGCTTCGGCGGCGGCTGGGACCGGGAAAAGGTCTTGGCCATCATGCGCGATTCGTGTATCGGCAGCTTCGGCTCAGTGGCCCTGGCCATGATGCTGCTGGTACGCTTCTTCGCGCTGATCGAAATCGACATGCTGCTGGTACCGGTCGCGCTGATCGCGGGACATGCCGTCTCGCGGCTGTGCTCGACCTTCGTCCTCCACACGCTCGACTATGCCCGTCCTGAGGGAAAGGCCAAGCCGTTCAGCAACCAACTCAGTAAAGGTGATCTGGTTTTCGCCACGGTTTCAGCCGTCCTGCCGGTATTGCTCCTGTCGCCGTCGCAGTTCATCCCCGGTCTCATCCTCGCCGCTCTCGCCACGGCCTGGCTGGCGCGCCTGTTCAAGAGGAAGATCGGCGGCTATACCGGCGATTGCCTCGGAGCGGTCCAGCAGTTCTCGGAAGTGGCGTTCTACTGCGGCCTGTTGTGCAAGTTTTCCTGATCCGCCATCCGCGCCCGATCGTCGGGCCGGGAGTCTGTTATGGCCGGCTCGATGTCGATTGTTACGCCGCCGCGGCCGTCGCAAATAGCCTGAAACCGTTGCTGCCGCTCGGCACTCCCGTTTTTTCCAGCCCTTTGCGGCGCGCCAGGCAACTGGCCGAAGCGCTTTCGCCGAATGTCATCGTAGACGAGCGCCTGAGCGAGATCGATTTCGGCGAATGGGAAGGCCGGCGCTGGGATGACATCGACCACCAGCAACTCGATGCCTGGGCCGGCGACGTCCTCGGCTTCACGCCGCCCGGCGGCGAATCGGTCGCCGCGCTGCAGCGTCGGGCGCTCGACTTCGCCGCTTCGCTGGAACAATCGGACGTCGCAATCGTCACGCACGCCGGAGTCATGCGCGCACTGGTGGGTCATTGGCGAGGACTGCCGGTCGCCGAATGGTCGCAACTCGCATTCGAGTTCGGCGGGCTGGTGCGACTTGAAATTGAGGAAGGAGTCGCCCGACCATGACCTTGCCCCGGCCCGATGCCGATGCCCGGCAAGCCAGCGACGTACTGGTCACCCGCATTCGTGACGAAATTGGGGCACGTGGCGACTGGATCGGCTTCGACCGCTTCATGGAAATGGCGCTGTATACGCCCGGCCTCGGCTATTACGCGGGAGGAGCACACAAGTTCGGTCCGGCCGGGGACTTCGTCACCGCTCCGGAATTGACACCGCTTTTCTCGCAAACACTCGCCGCACAGGCACAGCAGATCCTGATGCTCAGCGCACCGCACGTCATCGAAGTCGGTGCAGGTTCCGGGCGTCTGGCCGCCGATCTGCTGCTCGAACTCGAGGAGCGTTCCTGCCTTCCCGAGAGTTACCGCATCCTCGACCTTTCCGGAGAGTTGCGTGAGCGGCAATGGTCGACGATTTCCCGGCTCGCCCCGCATCTGCTCCAACGCATCGAATGGATTGACCGCCTCCCCGGCCGGTTCGACGGACTGGTGCTGGCCAACGAACTGCTCGATGCCATGCCGGCGCATCTGGTGGTGTGGGGCAACGAGGAAGACCCCGGCCAGATTTTTGAACGCGGCGTCGCCTGGATCGGCGATGCGTTCGCCTGGAGCGACGCTCCAGCACAAGGGCGCGTTCTTGAACGCGCCCGGCAGATCGCCAGCGAGTGCGCGCTTCCGGTTGGCTACCTCAGCGAGATCGGTCTCGCGGCCATGGACTGGACGGCTTCGTGGGCGCGCATCCTCCGTCGGGGTGCGCTACTGCTTATCGACTACGGTTTCCCGCGGCACGAGTTCTACCACCCGCAACGCGCCGGAGGCACGCTGATGTGCCACTACCGCCACCACGCGCATGCCGAACCGTTCTTCCTGCCCGGCTTGCAGGACATCACGGCGCACGTCGACTTCACTGCAATCATCGAAGCCGGACACGAAGCAGGACTCGAGTTGCTAGGGTACACCACGCAGGCCGCCTTTCTGCTCAACTGCGGCCTTACGCAAATGCTGTCGCGAATCCCGGCGCAACACGCCGAACGCTATCTGCCACACGCGCAAGCGGCACAGAAGCTGATTTCGCCCGCGGAAATGGGAGAGCTGTTCAAGGTGATGGCACTCGGCAAGGGCATCGAAGCGCCCCTCATGGGTTTCGCACTCGGCGACCGGAGCGCATCCCTGTAATGCCGGCGACGCGGAGGGGCGAAAAAAAACCGGGGAAAACCCCCGGCCTTTTCTTGATTCGCGTTCACCGGCCAAGGCCGGGAACATAGCATTGATTCTGAAGCACATTCAGGCGGACCCGGTGAAGGCTATAGTTTTAGTTTTGAATAGCCTTCACCGTATCTGTTTTCCGCCTTACACCCCCCAAACCCAACTACTCAAAACGAACGATCAGAAGCCGACGCGCAACAGCACGACGGCGGACACCACCGTGCCAATCAAGGCGACGCCGTAGGTCAGCAGTTTCGCGCCGAAACCAGCGTGAATGCCGATTTCATGCAGCGAGTGGAAAATGCGGTGCGCGGCATGCCACAGGAACAGCGAAATGACCGCGAAGATGAAGCCCTTGCCGATGAAGTTCTGGGCAAACGCCAGCATCTTCGGATAGCTCATCGTACCGGCCGGCAGCAGCAGGCCCAGCGGAATGGCAACGCCCGTGATGAAGACCAGCATCGGTCCGAACAGGGCAGCCAGCATGCCGCCGGCGCCGAACAATCCCCAGAAAATCGGGGCATTTGAACGCTTACGAGTTTTCATGCGGCAATCCTCCAGACGATGCCAAGCAGTGCGAGAGCGGCGAGAATCGCGGCCGTCCAGCCGCTACCAACGACGACTTCGGGCTCCAGTTTCTTGCCATTGACGATGATCGGCGGCATGGTGAGCGGGAACAGCTTGAACCACGTGAAGGCGTGATAGGCGATCGCCACCAGGAACGCCAGGTGGGCAACGATCGACAGCGGGCTCTTCATGGCTTCGAGCCAGCCATTCCAGGCCGCTTCGCCCTGCCCCAGACGCACCAGTCCAACCAGCAGCGTGATGGCGTAGGCGGCGACGAAGAGCGCCGTGCTTTCGTGGACCATGTACTCGACGTAGAAGGGATTTTTCTTCCACCATCCGCCCATCGGACGGACATAAGGACGACGCTTGCTCACTGGGCACCCCCTTTCGGCGACAGGAAGCGCAGGAAGTAATCCTTCGCTGCGTTGATTTTATTGACGTTCACGGCGTTGCCCGGATCGACGTGCTTCGGACAGACTTCGGAGCAGTAGCCGACGGCGCTGCAGTTATAGACGCCTTCTTCCGACGCCACGAGTTCCATCCGCTGGGCCTGTCCACCATCGCGGGAATCCATGTTGTAGCGATGCAGCAAGGCCATGGCGGCAGGGCCGATGAAATCGGGATTAAGGCCAACCTGCGGACAGGCCGCGTAACACAGGGTGCAGTTGATGCAGGAGGTAAACTGGATGTACTGGCTGAACTGTTCCGGTGTCTGGATGTATTCCCCCTGCTCCAGGGTACGCGGTTCCTTCGGGATGATGTACGGCTGGATCGCCTCGAGTTTCTCGATAAAACCCGAAAGATCGACGACCAGATCCTTTTCGATCGGGAAGTTCGCCAGCGCCTCGACGGTAATCCGGTTCGGATAGTAGTCGCGCAGGAAGCTTTCGCACGACAGCTTCGGAATGCCGTTGATCATCATGCCGCAACTGCCGCAAATGGCCATCCGGCAGGACCAGCGGAAGGTCAGCGAACCGTCGAAGTTGTCCTTGATGTATTGCACCCCCTGCAAAACCGACATGTCGTCGGTGAAGGGCACCTTGTAAACCTCCGAGTGCGGCGCTTGGTCCGACTCCGGCTTGTAGCGCAACACCTCGATTTCAATTATTTTTTGTTCAGACATGGGATGCTTTCCTTTCCTGGTCTGCCTTTTCACCAGCGGCACCATAGACACGTGCCTCCGGCGGGGACTTGGTGATCTTGACGTCGCCATACGTGATACGAGGCGCGCTGCCCGGCACGTAGAAGGCGTCGGAATGCTTCAGGAAGTTGACGTCGTCACGCACCTTGTACGCACCGTCGGGGCCGTCCAGCCGCTGGTGGGCTCCGCGCGACTCCGTACGATTGATCGCCGAGTGCGCCATCGCTTGCGCCACGTCGAGCTGGTAATCAAGCTCGATGGCGGACAGCCAGTCCGTGTTCCAGACGCTGGTCTTGTCGTCGAGGTTGATGTTCTTGAAGCGCTCGCGAAGCTCGGCCAGCTTGTCGCAGTTTGCCTGCATGGTTTCCGCGACGCGGAAGATACCGCAGCCGTCTTCCATCGACTTGACCATTTCCTTGCGGATGGTAGCCACCCGCTCGGTGCCACCAGTCTTGGTCTTGAGCGCCAGGACGCGCTGCTCGGCGGCCTGCGCCTGCTTGAGCAGGGTGGCCGAATTGCCGGGAGGCAGTGACTTGGCCTTCTTGACCGCTTCGTCGCCGGCTACCTTGCCGAAGACGAGCAGTTCCGTCAGCGAGTTCGAACCGAGCCTGTTGGCGCCGTGAATACCAACGCTGGCGCATTCGCCGATAGCGAACAGTCCGGGCAACGAGGATTCACAGTTGCCGGCGACACAGACGCCGCCCATCGTGTAATGCACACCGGCACGGACCGGGATCGGCTCCTTGGCCGGATCGATGCCCATGAAGGTTTCGGCCATTTCATAGATCAGTGGCAGACGCTCGCGCAGGTAGGCTTCGCCGAGGTGACGCAAGTCGAGGTGGACCACCGAGCCCATGACCGGGTGCTCGATGGTACGGCCCTTCTGCTGCTCGTACCAGAATGCCTGACTCAAGCGGTCGCGCGGGCCGAGTTCCATATACTTGTTCTTCGGCTTGTCCTGCAGCGGTCCGAGGCCGTAGTCCTGCAGATAGCGGTAACCATCCTTGTTGACCAGGTAGCCGCCTTCACCACGGCAGGCTTCCGTAAACAGCAGGCCGGTGATCGGCATGCAGGTCGGGTGGTATTGCACGAATTCCATGTCGCGCAGGGCTACGCCGTGGCGGAACGCCAAAGCCATGCCATCACCGGTAACGATACCGCCCAGGGTGCTTTCGCGGAATACGCGCCCGGCACCGCCGGTGGCGAGAATGACCGACTTGCCTTCGATCATGGTGAATTCGCCCGTCGCCATCTCGATGGCGACAACGCCCTGGCAACGCCCTTCGTCTTCGAGCAGGTCAACCACGAAGTACTCGTCGAAGCGTTTGATCGAGGGGTATTTGATCGACGTCTGGAACAGCGTATGCAGAATGTGGAAACCGGACTTGTCGGCAGCGAACCAGGTGCGCTGGATCTTCATGCCGCCGAAGGGGCGCACGTTGACGTGGCCATCCGCGGTGCGGCTCCACGGGCATCCCCAGTGTTCAAGCTGGGTCAACTCCACCGGCGCCTGCTTGACGAAGTACTCGACGACATCCTGCTCGCAGAGCCAGTCGCCTCCACCTACGGTGTCGTGGAAGTGATAGTCGAAACTGTCGTCCGGGCGCTTGACACCCGCCGCACCACCCTCGGCCGCCACGGTATGGCTGCGCATCGGGTAGACCTTGGAGACCAGAGCGATTTTCAGTGACGGATCGGACTCGGCAACTGCGATCGCTGCACGCAGACCGGCTCCGCCCCCTCCCACGATTACTACATCTGCCTTATAGATTTCCACGCCAAATCCTTTCTCGCTTAACGCGAACTTTTTCTACGACCAGCGCAAATAAACCCCGCCGGGAGGCCCCGGACGGTGCTTGATGCTTGAAACAGGCCGGGATTATGGCTCCTTTTTGAGCATGCGGCAACTTTCCGGGGATCGGAAAACACCGCCGATGACAAGCTGTGGTTTTACGCAGAAGCGCCGGATCGTTCCAACCCGAGCAGGGAGAGCGCGTTTTCTGTCGTGACTTTTTCCACATCGTGAAAAGTCAGGCCGCGCAATTCCGCCAGCACGCCGGCAATGCGAACCAACTCTTGCGGCGTATTGCGGCGTCCGTCGAGCCACGCCGGCGGGATGTCGGGCGCGTCGGTTTCGAGCACGATGGATTCCAGCGGCAAGGACGTCGCGAGGTCGCGGATGCGTGTCGCGCGTGGAAAGGTCATGGTTCCTCCAAAGCCGAGCTTGAAACCTAGGCGCAGGAATTCATCCGCTTGCTGGCAGCTGCCATTGAAGGCGTGGGCAATGCCGCCCCGCACGCCGATCCGGCGCAGGCACTTGAGAACCTGATCGACCGAGCGGCGAACATGGAGCAAGACAGGCAGGTCGAAATCCCGGGCGATCTTCAATTGCTCGACAAAAAAGGACTCCTGCTTTCCGACGTCAAAGCCGGGAACGAAGAAATCCAGCCCGATCTCCCCAACCGCGACCGGACGATGCAGTCCGGCGAACTCCTTCCGCAGCCAGTCACGCAATTGCTGGAAACTGGCTTCATCGCTCGACTCAAGGTAAAGCGGGTGGATTCCGTAGGCCGGGTAGCTTCCGGCGTAACGCTCGCAACACTGCCGCACGGCCGGGAAGTTCTCCGGAGACACGGCAGGAACAACAATCGCGGCCACGCCGGCCTCGGCCGCGGCATTCACCACGTTATCGCGATCCGCGGCGAATTCCGCCGCATCGAGATGGCAGTGGGTATCGATCAGCACCGTTGATCAGAACCTGCGCAGAGCGACTTCCGGTTTCCTGCCGCTGACGATGTCGGCAAGCACCCGGCCCGAGCCGCAAGCCATGGTCCAGCCCAGCGTGCCATGGCCGGTGTTCAGAAACAGGTTCGGCAGTCTCGCTGCGCCGACAAAGGGAACATTCGACGGGGTCGATGGGCGCAAACCGCACCAGAATTCTGGCTCGCCCGCCGGAGACAATTCCGGGAACAACTGGTGCGTACGCGTGATGAGTGCCTGACAGCGCACGTCATTGAGCTCCGTGTTGTAACCGTTGAACTCGGCCGTACCGGCAACACGCAGGCGCTGGCCGAGGCGGGAAAAAACGATCTTGTGCCCGTCGTCGGTCATCGCCACGGTCGGCGCGACACTCTTGCCGGAGAGCGGAATCGTCGCCGAATAGCCCTTGGCCGGATATACCGGCACTCGAACACCGAGTGGACGCAACACCAGCGGGCTGTAGCTGCCGAGCGCGACGACGTAGGCGTCGGCGTGCAGCGTTTCGCGGCCAGAGTCCGAACCCACGATAACGCTGCTGACACGCCCTCCGGCTTGGGTCAGCCGCTCGACTGTCGTACCGAAGCGAAAGGCCACTCCGCGTGTGCGGCACAATTCCGCGAGTTTCTGCGTAAACACAAGGGCATCGCCCGACTCGTCCGCCGCGGTGTAATCGCCACCGACCAATATCGGCCGCGACGCCCGCAAGGCCGGCTCGATTTCCACGCACTTGTCGGCGTCGACCGGATAGCGTTCGCAGCCGAATTCACGCATGATCCGCGCCGCCTCGATGGCCCCTTCGAACTCCTTCTGATTGGTGTAGACATGGAGGATGCCACGCTGGAGGTGGTCGTACCGGATGCCGGTTTCCTCGCGCAAGCGCCCGAGTTCATCGCGGCTATAAAGCGCCAGGCGCACGATATCGCGGATATTTTCGCGCGTCCGGCCCGGCGGGCATTCACGGAGGAATCGCCAGCTCCAGTCGAACAGCGCCGGATCACAGCGCAAGCGGAACAGCAGGGGTGCATCCTCGCGCCCCATCCAGGACAAGGCACGCATGGGCGCGTGCGGATTCGACCATGGTTCGGCATGCGAAACCGAGATTTGGCCGCCATTGGCGAAACTGGTTTCCAGCCCGGAATCGGGCTGGCGATCGACGACGGTCACTTCATGACCGGCCTTGCTCAGATACCAGGCACTGCTGACGCCAACCACCCCGGCGCCGAGAATCAAGACTTTCAAGACGACTCCTGTTCACGAACGATGCGCACGACGTCCGGGATGCGCCGTAATCCGCGCATCAACAGCGCCAGGTGCGTGCGTCCCGAGACTTGAACCAGAAAATGGATATCGGTAAACAACCCCGGTTCCTTCCGATTCATATTCACGTAATCGATATTCACGCCCGACTGGGCGATGCTGGTGGACACGCGCCCAAGTACTCCGCTGACATTCTTGGCCGTCACCTTGATGCGGACGTCGAAGAACTGGCCGGGATCGGGCTCCCATTCCACGTGGATCCAGTTCTGCGGCTCGGAGGTCCGTGACTTCCTGACGGCATCACACGCATGGGTGTGCACACGCAGCCCCTGATCCTTGCGCAGCAGGCCGATGATCGGGTCCCCCGGGATCGGCTGGCAGCAGGACGCCAGCTGAATGGCCATGCCCCTGGTGCCGCGGATGAGCAGCGGCGCCGACGTGCTGACATCGCTTTGCGGGACCTCATCGTGCTCGGCCAGGCGGCGGGCAATGACTGCGGCCAGGCTCCGTCCCAGCCCGACATCGGAGAATAGTTCGCGCCGTGTGCGCTTGCCGGATTCATGGATGACCCGATCCCAGACCTTCGCCGGAATTTCCGACGGAACGATGCCCAGCGCCTGCAACTCCTGGGTCAGCATCTTCTCGCCCAGCGAGCTCGCGCCATCCTGCTGGATGCCTCTCAGGAACTGGCGGATCCGGCTGCGCGCGCGGCTGGTCTTGACGTAGCCGAGCCACGCCGGGTTCGGATTGGCATAGGGCGCCGTGATGATTTCCACCTGATTGCCATTGGCCAGTTCGGCGGAAAGCGGGATGAGCTCATGGTCGATCCGCGCGGCTACGCAGCGGTGGCCGATGTCGGTATGCACCGCGTAGGCGAAGTCGATGACCGTCGCGCCGCGCGGCAGCGCCAGGATCTTGCCTTTGGGGGTGAAGACGTACACCTCGTCCGGGAACAGGTCGACCTTGACGTGCTCGAGGAATTCCGAGGAATCGCCGGTCGCGCTCTGCAACTCGAGCAGCGACTGCAGCCAGGTGTGCATCTTGCTCTGCAAGTCGGCACCACTCTCTTCACTGTCCTTGTACAGCCAGTGTGAGGCGATTCCTTCTTCGGCCAGATGGTGCATGCTCTGGGTGCGGATCTGGATCTCGATCGGCGTGCCGTAGGGTCCGATCAGCGTGGTGTGCAGGGACTGGTAGCCGTTGACCTTCGGAATGGCGATGTAGTCCTTGAACTTTCCGGGAACCGGCTTGAAACGCGAATGCAACGCTCCCAGCGTGAGGTAGCAGGTCGGAATGTCCTTGACGATGATGCGGAAGCCGTAGATGTCCAGGACCTGCGAGAAACTCAGGTGCTTGTCGACCATCTTGCGGTAGATCGAATAGAGACTCTTCTCGCGGCCGAACACCCCGGCCTCGATATGCGCCTCGGCCAGTTTGCTGTGAATGCCTTCAAGAATCTTGGTCAACAACTCGCGCCGGTTGCCACGCACCGCCTTGACGGCCTTGGTCAGCACCCGGAAGCGCAGCGGATGGATATGCTTGAAGGAGAGATCCTGGAGCTGGCGGGAGATGTTGTTGAGACCAAGGCGCGTGGCGATGGGCGCGTAGATTTCCAGTGTTTCATGGGCGATGCGCTTGCGCTTCTCCGGCCGGATCGGCGCCATCGTCTGCAGGTTGTGACGGCGGTCGGCCAGCTTGATCAGCACAATGCGCAGATCGCGGGCCATGGCCATCAACATCTTGCGGAAGTTCTCCGCCTGCGCGTCCTGATAGGACTGGAATTCGATCTTGTCCAGCTTGGAGAGCCCGTCGACGAGATCAGCGACTTGCTTGCCGAAGCGTTCGGCAATCTGCGCCTTGGTGACCGCCGTGTCCTCCATGACATCGTGCAACAGCGCCGCGACGATGGCCTGCACATCCATGCGCCACTCGGCGAGCGCGCCGGCGACGGCCAGCGGATGCGTGATGTAGGGTTCGCCGGAAAGACGTGTCTGCCCTTGATGCGCCTCGTCGCTGAAGCGGTAGGCAGCACAGACGAGGGCAATTTCCTCGGGCGGGAGGTAGCCTAGGGTATCGATGAAGACCCGGTAGGCCGGGTCGTCGAAATCGTATTTGACGGTAGGCTCTTCCGGCTGGAGTTGCGCGGAAGAGTCAACTGCAGAAAGGGGAGAATTGGCCGGGGCGCTGTAACTCACAATCGATCACCACGCAGCCTTCTCGGATCGTCAGGCGTGGCCGCGGTTGAGGACTTCCAGGCCATACATGCCTTGCGCCAGTTCGCGCAGCGCGATCACCGTCGGCTTGTCGCGTTCGGCTTCGACCATCGGCGAAGCACCAGCGGTAATCTGGCGGGCGCGGTAGGTTGCCGCCAGCGTCATCTGGAAACGGTTGGGAATGCAGTGCAGACAATCGTCCACGGTTACTCGTGCCATGTTTTTTCCTGATCAGAACAGTGATGCGAACAGCGAGGCGTGCCGCTGGCGCTGGTTTGTATAGTGCAGCCGGGAAGCGGTAACGATCGATCGAAGATCCCCCGAAGCCTGCTGCAGATCATCGTTGATAATAACATAGTCGAACTCATCCACATGCCGCATCTCGTCGTGCGCCGCGGCGATCCGGCGCGCGATGACTTCCGCCGAGTCGGTTCCGCGCCCCGACAGACGGGCCTTGAGAACCTCCATCGAGGGCGGCAGGACGAATATTCCAATGGCCTGCGGAAAAGACTTCCGTACCTGCTGCGCGCCCTGCCAGTCGATCTCCAGCAGCACATCGCGTCCAGACGACATTTCCGCTTCGATCCAGCGCTTCGAGGTGCCGTAGTAATTCCCGTGCACTTCGGCCCATTCGAGAAACTCGCCGCGCTGCACCCGGTCCAGAAACGCCGGAACATCGATGAAATGGTATTCGCGGCCGTCCTCTTCGCCCGGACGCGGCGCCCTCGTTGTATGCGATATGGACACCCGAATCTGCGGATCGTTCTCCAGGAGAAGGCGCACCAGGGTCGTTTTTCCCGCCCCGGAAGGAGCCGCCACGATAAACAGGTTCCCGATCATTGACGCCGCCCATCCCTGGAAAATCGATAATACCGGATTGTACCTGCGAAATCCGCGGCCGATCCCATGTGGGAAGTACTCAGTTTTCCGGCCTGACTGCCTGACCAAAAACATTGACGCGACCGATGTTCAGCCATAAAGTGTGCGGCAGTGCTCGCGAATTTGAAACGACGTTCCATTGCCATAGTCTCGCGCAGTACCACAGTACGACGCATCCCCAAAAACTATCACAAGGATCAGGAGGAGAACACCATGAAACTCAAATCGATGCTTGTTGGCGTTGCCGCACTCGTGGCGGGAGCCTTTTCCGTTTCGGCCATGGCTGCCTACCCGGACAAGCCCGTCACCGTCATCTGCCCGTGGACGGCTGGCGGCGGTACGGACGTGCTGTTGCGCGCCCTGTCCAAGGCGGCGGAAAAACACCTCGGCCAAACCATCAACGTGGTCAATCAGACGGGCGGCGCCGGAGCGATCGGCCATAATGCCATCCGCGCCGCACGCCCCGACGGCTACACCGTGGGCATGATCACCTTCGAACTCAACTCGCTGCCGCCGCAGGGACTGGTCCCGTTCACCTGGAAGGACTTCGATCCGCTGATGCGCATCAACTCCGACCCGGCTGCGCTGACCGTGCGCAAGGATGCGCCGTACAGTACTGTCCGCGGTTTCATGGACTACGCCAAGGAACACCCTGGCGAAATCACCATCGGCAACTCCGCGCCAGGCTCCGTGTGGCACATCGCCGCCGGCCTCGCCGCCGAGAAGACGGGGGTGCAGGTCAAGCACGTGCCGTTCGACGGCGCCCAACCGGCCGTCACCTCGCTGGTGGGCGGACACATCAAGGCAGTTGCTGTTTCCGTCGCCGAAGTGCGTGGCCAGGTACAGGCCGGCAACCTGAAGATTCTCGGCGTGATGTCAGCCGACCGCGACAAGATCTTCCCAGACGTACCGACCTTCAAGGAACAGGGCGTCGACGTGCAGTTCTACACCTGGCGCGGCCTGGCCGTTCCCAAGGGCGTTCCGGCCAACGTCAAGGCCAAGATCTCCGACGCCTACAAGAAGGCGTTTGATTCGCCGGAATTCCAGGAATTTGCCGCCAAGGCCTCGCTCAACCTGGCCTACCAGAACGCCGCCGATTTCACCAAGTTCCTCGACCAGAACTACAAGGACGTCGAAGCCGTCATGAAGAGCCTCGGGCTGGCGAAGAAGTAAGAAGCCCATCCTAACAAGGGCGGCCCGGATCGGCCGCCCTTTTTGCATCGATTATCGGTATATAGTCGGATTTCCCGCAGGGGGACCTCAAGTCATGAAAGTCGCAGATATCTTTGGCGGTGCGTTTGGCATCCTGATTGGAGCCTTCGCCATATGGGAAGGCACGAAGATGCCGGTGGATGTGGTGATGAAGATCGGGCCGAGCTTTTTCCCGAACATTCTCGGCGGCCTGTTGATTGTGTTCAGTGCCATTCTCATCATCAACGCCCTGCGCGGCAGGAGCAAAGGAAAGGTGGAGCCGTACCGGCTGTCGGACAAGGGTACGCAGCGCGGGTTGATCACACTGGCGGCGGGCATCGTCTTTTGCATCGTCCTCGATCCGCTCGGCTTCATCCCGACCTCGATCGTTTTCCTGACCTTCATGATGTGGGTCATGGGCAAGCGCAGCCCTCTGCTGATTGTCGTCACCCCCGCGCTGATCACCCTGGCAGTTTGGCTGGTGTTCGAGAAAGTGCTGTCGCTGTCGATGCCGGCCGGCGTGCTGGCGGATTACCTGTAACCGGAGCGGATCCATGGAATTCAACTGGAGTCTGATGCTCGCCAGCTACGGCACGGTGTTCACCCCCGGCGTGCTGTTCATCATCTGCGTCGGCATTACCGCCGGCATCATCATCGGCTCGTTGCCGGGCCTGACCGCGACCATGGGCGTCGCATTGCTGGTGCCGCTGACCTTCGGCCGTCCACCGCTGGAAAGCCTGTCGATGTTGATCGGCATCTACTGCGGCGCGATGTACGGCGGGTCGATCTCGGCGATCCTGATCCGCACGCCGGGCACGCCTGCTGCAGCGGCTACGGTTCTCGAAGGCTATCCCATGGCGCGCCGGGGCGAGGCCGGCCGGGCCATGGCCATGGCGCTGTTCGCCTCGTTTTTCGGCGGCGTCTGCGGGGCTCTGATAATGACCTTTGCATCCCCGCTGGTTTCGAGTTTTGCGCTGGAGTTTGGCCCGGTCGAATATTTCGCCCTGGCCATCTTCGGCCTGTCGGTCATCGTCTCGATCTCCGGCCGATCACTGATCAAGGGCATGATGTCAGCCTTCTTCGGACTGCTCATCTCGTCGATCGGCTTCGACCCGATTTCGGGTTTTCCGCGTTTCACCTTCGGCATGATGGAGATGATGGAAGGCCCGCCGTTCATCCCGACGCTTATCGGGCTGTTCGCCGTGTCCGAGGTCTTCAACGAGGTGCAGAAGACCGGGCAGATCCAGCAACTCAAGGCGAATCTGAACCAGTATCTGCCTAGCTGGGCGGATATCAAGTATTGCTTCAAGCATCTTTGCCGCTCCAGCGTCATTGGCACCTTCATTGGTGCCATCCCGGGAGCCGGCGGTGACATCGCCGCGTTCATCTCCTACGGCCAGGCCAAGCGCACTTCCAAACATCCTGAACGTTTCGGCCACGGCGAAATCGAGGGGCTGGCCTCCAGCGAGAGCGCCAACAACGCGTGTTCCGGAGGGGCGATGATCCCGCTGCTGTCCCTCGGCGTGCCGGGCGACGCGGTCACCGCCGTCCTGCTCGGCGCCTTCATCATCCAGGGGCTGCAGCCCGGGCCGATGCTGTACAAGGAGCACATCGACATCGTCTACCAGATTTTCGCCTCGATGATGCTCGCGCAGTTCGTCATGCTGTTCATCGGCATGGCCGGCATCCGCCTGTTCGCCAAGGTCATTCTGGTCGACCGTGCAATTCTCACGCCGGCCATCTTCGTACTCTCGATGGTTGGCGCCTTCGCCATGCGCAGCAACGTCTTCGACGTCTATACCACGTTGGCGTTCGGCATCCTGGGCTACGTAATGATGCGCTACGACTACCCGCTCTCGCCGATACTGCTGGCGCTGATCCTGGGACCGATGGCCGAAGCAAACCTGCGCCGGGCAATGGTCATCTCCGCGGGAGACCCTTCCATCCTGTTCAGCCGCCCGATCGCCGTCGTCCTCATGGGACTGGCCGTCGTGTCGCTGGCGCTCTCGATCAAAGGCCAAAAGAAGATTGAAGCCCGGCTGAGCGAAATGGAAAAGGAATTCGAAGTAGCGGTCAAGGAGTAGTCAGGAGTCGCGACAGCCGCCCTGATTTAGTGCGCCGTCCCTCCAGGCGAACCCATTGAAGTGCGCCTCTTCCGTACCTCCCGGAAGAGGCGGAGCGCCATTTTGCTCATGCAGCCGCAACGTGCTGCCCGCGGCAGGCGCCGCATCCCGAAAAGACTTTCCAGAGCAGTTCCCCGCGCTTGGCACGGAGCATGCTTGAAGGGCATCAGGCCTGGCCTGTGCCGAACGTGTTCATTGGCACCCGGCAACGCTTCAAGGCCACAGAATCGACATCCCGATTGAAATGCCCGATACCGCTCTGGAGGATTACTGAGATGCACACCCCCCGTATTTCCAGCATGACGCTGACCATGACCGCCGCTCTCGCCCTGATCGGCTGCAGCCAGAAGGAAGAACCCAAGGCCGCCGCACCGACCGCTGCTCCGGCCCCCGCTGCCGCGCCGGCAGCGCCCGCGCCGAAGCCTGAAATTACCGTCAAGATCGGCCACGTCGCCCCGCTGACCGGACCGCAGGCGCACCTCGGCAAGGACAACGAAAACGCCGCGCGCATGGCCATCGACGAATTGAACGCCAAGGGCCTCGAGATCGGCGGCGCCAAGATCAAACTGGAACTCGTTCCCGAGGACGATCAGGCCGACCCGAAACAGGGCACCATCGTCGCCCAGAAACTGGTCGACGCCAAGGTCAACGGCGTGGTCGGTCACCTGAATTCGGGCACCACGATTCCCGCTTCGAAACTGTACTTCGACGCCGGCATTCCGCAGATTTCCGGTTCAGCGACCAACCCGAAATACACCCAACAAGGCTTCGCCACTGCCTTCCGCGTGATGGCCAACGACGTCCAGCAGGGCAAGGTACTCGGCGAGTACGCCGCCAAGCAGATGGCCGGCAAGACCGTGGCCATCATCGACGACCGCACGGCCTACGGCCAGGGGCTCGCCGACGAGTTCGAGAAGGGCGCCGTCGCCGCCGGCGCGAAGATCGCCACGCGCGAATTCACCAACGACAAGGCCACCGATTTCGCCGCCATTCTGACCAAGATCAAGTCGAAGAAGGCGGACGTCATTTTCTACGGCGGCATGGACGCCCAGGGGGGCCCGATGACCAAGCAGATGAAATCGCTGGGCATCAAGGCCAAGTTCCTGACCGGCGACGGCGGCTGCACCCCCGAATACATCAAGCTGGCGGGCGCCGCCAGCGAAGGGCAGTACTGCTCGCTGCCGGGCGTGCCGCTCGATCAGATGCCGGGCGGCAAGGCGTTCAACGATGCTTTCTCGGCCAAGTACGGTCAGATCCAGCTCTATGCCCCGTATGTATATGACGCGGTTATGGTCATGGTCGATTCAATGAAGCGCGCCAACTCGGTCGAAGCGGCCAAGTACCTGCCCGAGATCGGCAAGACAGACTTCCAGGGGGTCACCGCCAAGATCCAGTTCGACGAGAAGGGCGATCTTAAGGGCGGCGCCATTTCGTTGTATCAGGTCAAGGATGGAAAGTGGGAATACCGCGAGACCGTCGGTGGCGCCTCGGCAGCACCGGCGGCCGAGGCCCCGAAACCCGAAGGCGAAAAGAAGTAAGGGTCGTGCCCTGACGCCAGGACGGTTCCGTACTGGAGCCGTCCTTCAGATTCCCGCAACTACTGTTTTGGATATTCCAAAGCGATGGATATCTTCATCCAGCAAATCATCAACGGCCTGGTCCTCGGCAGCATCTACGCGCTCGTCGCGCTCGGCTACACGATGGTCTACGGCATCATGGGCCTGATCAACTTCGCGCACGGCGAAGTGGTCATGATCGGCGCCATGGTCGCCCTGTTCGTGATCAAGGCGCTCGCCGGCCTGCCCGTCTTCGTCACCGTGCCGCTGGCCCTGGCGGCGGCCGCCGGCGTATGCATGGCTGTCGGCTTCACCATCGAACGCGTGGCCTACCGGCCGTTGCGCCGGGCGCCCAAGCTGGCGCCACTGATCACCGCCATCGGCGTATCGATCATCCTGCAGAACCTGGCCATGCTCATCTGGGGACGCAACTATCACGCTTTCCCGCCAATCCTGCCAACGTCCGATCACGAGATATTCGGCGCCACGATCACCAGCCTGCAGATTGTGATCATCGTCATCGCCGCGCTGATGATGGCCGGGCTAACGCTGCTCGTCCAGCGTACGCGCCTCGGCCGCGCCATGCGCGCCACCTCGGAGAATCCGCCGATCGCCCAGTTGATGGGGGTCAATATCAACCAGATCATCTCGGCCACCTTCGTCATCGGCTCGGCGCTCGCCGCTGTCGCCGGGCTGATGGTCAGCGCCAACTACTCGATCGCACACTATTACATGGGCTTCATGCTCGGCCTCAAGGCCTTCACCGCCGCCGTCCTCGGCGGCATCGGCAACCTCGCCGGCGCCATGCTCGGCGGCGTCCTGCTCGGCATCATCGAGTCGCTCGGCGCCGGCTACATCGGCGACCTGACCGGTGGCTTCCTCGGCAGCCACTATCAGGACATCTTCGCCTTCTTCGTACTGATCGGCGTGCTGATCTTCCGCCCCTCCGGGTTGATCGGCGAACGCGTGGCGGAGCGCGCTTGATGATGGCCATGACTCTCGACTCCCTGCGCGCCGACAAGCGCTCCGCCGTGATCGCCACCACTGCCATCGGTCTGCTGCTCGCGGTCGCACCGTTCGTCGTCGGCAGCGCGCTCGGCAACTCGTGGCTGCGTATCCTCGACTTCGCGCTGCTATACATCATGCTGGCGCTCGGCCTGAACATCGTGGTCGGTTTCGCGGGCCTGCTGGACATGGGCTATATCGCCTTCTACGCGGTCGGCGCCTACCTCTACGCCTTGCTCGCCAGCCCGCACTTCGGCCTGCACGTGCCGGTATGGATCATCATTCCGGCCGGCGCCGTGCTCGCCGGCATCGCTGGCGCCCTGCTCGGTGCGCCGACCTTGCGCCTGCGCGGCGATTACCTGGCCATCGTCACCCTCGGCTTCGGCGAAATCGTGCGCATCTTCATGAACAACCTGAACGCGCCGGTCAACATCACCAACGGCCCGCAGGGCATCTCCAGCATCGACCCGATCAACATGAGCGGCATCACGCTGTCCAAGCCACTGTACGTCATGGGCATCACGATCCCTTCGCTGCATGCCTACTACTACCTGTTCCTGGCGCTGGCCCTGTTGATCGT
>DBMG01000085.1:0-3126 GCA_002304785.1 Candidatus Accumulibacter sp. UBA704
GAGAGAACCACACCATCTGGCGAACGCGGGGGGCTCATGGGAAGCCAGCGAAAGAGCGACGTCGACAGCGCTTTGTCTTCGGAAATCGCCATTGCCGTGGGGCGATTGGTCGACAAAATGGGTCGCGAGATTGCCGGGCGTGTTCAACGTGTCGATGGGTTAAAGGCGTCGTTGTTGCGCCTGCGGAGCTTGCTCGACGCTGCACATGGCGGCGGTCCCGAAGGGCGCAAGGCGTTTCCCTTCGTCTTTCTGACTCTCGGCGAGAATACGGCAATCATTGATATCGACGCGGCTTGTGCCGGGTTGCTTGGAGAGCCGGCGGAAAGGTTGCTCGGGCGTCGTCTGACTTGTTTCATCATTCCCGACGAGCGCGAGCATTGGGCCCGCATTTTCAGTGACGCCCTGGCGCACGAGGGAAGCCCGTCCGGCGAGCTTGCGCTTCAGCTTGCTGACGGCTCGGTCATGGACGTTCGATTCACCAGCCGTCCCTGGCGAACACCCGAGGGGGCTTCTGTGTTGCGAATGGCGCTCGCCGATGTGAGCGCCTGCAAAAGCGTCGGTCTGGAGCTGAGTCGCTGGCACGATGAAGACGAGGCGTGCCGGGTGATCTCCGCCGACAACTGGCTGCAAGGGATCATCGAACAGTCGCTGGCCGGGATCTATCTGATCCAGGAGGGGCGCTTTGCCTATGCCAACCAGGGATTCGCGGACATTTTCGGTTACGACTCGCCGGCGGACATCGTCGGCAAGGTCTCGGTCGGCGAACTGATCGTTCCAGAAGAGCGGGCGAAGGTTGCGGAGAATATCCGCAGGCGCATGGAGGGCGAGGTGCCTGAGATGCGCTACAGCTTTACCGGGCTGCGTAAGGACGGGCAGCGTGTCGAGGTGGAGGTGCACGGACGGCGGATGGAGTACGAGGGCAAGCCGGCGGTCATTGGCGTGATCCTCGATATCACCGAGCGCAAGCAGGCTGAGCAGCAACTGCGTATCGCTGCCGCCGCATTCGAGGCCCAGGAGGGCATGCTGGTTACGGACGCGGACCAGGTCATCCTGCGGGTGAACGAGGCGTTCTCCGCCATAACCGGCTATTCGGCCAGCGAGATCGTCGGGCAGAAGCCGCAGATACTGAGTTCCGGACGGCACGACAAGGCCTACTTTTCCGCTATGTGGGAGGGTATCGTAAAGACCGGGGCGTGGCAGGGTGAGATCTGGAACAAGCGCAAGAACGGCACCGTATTCCCGGAGTGGATTTCCATTACTTCGGTCAAGAACGCGGCCGGCGAAGTGACGAATTACGTCGCGACCTTCATCGACATCACCGAGCGCAAGGCGGCCGAATCGGAGATCGAATATCTGGCCTTCTATGACCAACTGACGCGCTTGCCCAACCGGCGCCTTCTGCTGGACCGCCTGCAGCAGGCGCTGGCCTCGAGCGCGCGCAGCGGGACGGAAGGGGCCTTGTTGTTCATCGATCTGGATAACTTCAAGGATCTGAACGATACGCTCGGGCACGACAAGGGCGATCTCTTGCTCAAGCTGGTTGCCGAACGTCTCAGCGCCTGCGTGCGCGAGGGCGATACGGTGGCCAGGCTCGGCGGCGACGAGTTCGTCATGATGATCGAGGGACTCAGCAGTGTCCCTGAAGAAGCGGCTGCCCAGAGCAAGCTCATCGGCGAGAAGGTCCTCAAATCGCTGAATCAACCCTATCCGCTTGCCGATCGTGAGCATCACAGTACGCCGAGCATCGGCGTGACGCTGTTCAGCGACCAGAAGAACGATATCGACGAACTGCTGAAGCGCGCCGATCTGGCGATGTACAAGGCCAAGCAGGCGGGGCGCAACACCTTGTGCTTCTTTGATCCGGACATGCAGGCAGCGGTGACGGCCCGCACCGCAATGGAGTCGGATATGCGGGTCGGGTTGCGCGATGGGCAGTTCCTGGTGCATTACCAGCCGCAGGTCAATAACCTCGGCGAGCTCACCGGCGTTGAGGCGCTGTTGCGCTGGCAACACCCTTTGCGTGGGCTGGTGCCGCCTGCGGAGTTCATTCCGGTCGCCGAGTTGTCCGGGTTGATCCTGCCTCTCGGCGATTGGGTTCTCGAGACAGCCTGCCGCCAGATCGTCGCCTGGAGCGGGAAAGCGGAGACCGCGGGTTTGTCGATGGCCATCAACGTCAGCGCGCGGCAGTTCCGCCACCCGGATTTTGTCAGCCATGTTCTCGAAGCGCTCGGGCGGACAGGCGCGAATCCCTCGCGTCTCAAGCTCGAACTGACGGAAAGCCTGCTGCTCAGCGATGTGGAAGACGTCATCGCCAAGATGTCGGCGCTGAAGGAGCGCGGTGTCGGCTTTTCCCTTGATGATTTCGGCACAGGTTATTCGTCACTGGCCTATCTGAAACGCCTGCCTTTGGATCAGTTGAAGATTGACCAGTCATTTATCAGCGATGTGGTTGCCAACAGCAACGATGCAGCGATTACCGGTGCCATTGTGGCGCTTGCGCACCAACTCGGCCTGTCGGTTATCGCCGAGGGAGTGGAAACCGAAGCGCAGCGTGATTTTCTGATTCGCCACGGGTGCCACGCCTACCAGGGGTATCTGTTCGGGCGACCGGTTTCCATCGAAGAACTGGACTGCATGCTGGAACTCGGTGCGATCTGTCCTGGCGCCGGCGGGTAGGTGTTTCGGCCAGATGTGCCGGTGGCTTTCGGTGATAAAATCCACGATCCTTGAAATCCGCCCGCCTTAGGGGTCGAAACCGATGAAAAGCGCCGAAATCCGCGAGAAGTTCCTCAAGTTCTTTGAATCCAAGGGCCACCAGATCGTGGCTTCCAGTTCGCTCGTGCCGCACGACGATCCGACCCTGCTGTTCACCAACGCCGGGATGAACCAGTTCAAGGACGTGTTCCTCGGCTTCGACAAGCGTCCGTATTCCCGCGCAGCGACCTCGCAGAAATGCGTGCGTGCCGGCGGCAAGCACAACGATCTGGAAAACGTCGGTTACACCGCCCGTCACCATACGTTTTTCGAGATGCTCGGCAATTTTTCCTTCGGCGACTACTTCAAGCTGGACGCGATCAAGTACGCCTGGGAACTGCTTACCGACGTGTTCAAGCTGCCGAAGGATCG
>DBMG01000085.1:3259-4443 GCA_002304785.1 Candidatus Accumulibacter sp. UBA704
ACCGAGATCTTCTTCGACCACGGTGAGCACATCCCCGGCGGTCCTCCGGGATCGCCGGATGAAGACGGCGATCGCTACATCGAGATCTGGAACAACGTGTTCATGCAGTTCAATCGCGACGAAGCCGGAGTCATGCATCCGCTGCCCAAACCTTCGGTCGATACCGGCATGGGCCTGGAGCGCATCACCGCCGTGCTGCAGCACGTGAACAGCAACTACGACATCGATCTCCTGCAGAGCCTGGTCAAGGCCGCGGCGCGCGAGACCAGTGCCGCAGACATGGACAGCCCGTCGTTGCGTGTGCTTGCCGATCACATCCGCGCCTGCTCGTTCCTCATCGCCGATGGTGTCATTCCCGGCAACGAGGGTCGCGGCTACGTTCTGCGCCGCATCATCCGCCGCGCCATTCGTCACGGCTACAAGCTCGGCGCCCGCGCGGCCTTCTTCCATCGCATGGTTCCCGATCTGGTGGCCGAGATGGGCAGTGCCTACCCCGAACTGGTCAGCGGCGAGAAGCGCGTCACCGAAGTTCTCAAACAGGAAGAGGATCGGTTCTTCTCCACCATCGAGCACGGCATGGCCATCCTTGAGAGCGAACTGGCGGCGATGGACGGCAAGGGCGTGTTCAACGGCGAGACGGCTTTCAAGCTGCACGACACCTTCGGCTTCCCGCTCGATTTGACCGCCGACATTTGCCGCGAGCGCGGCGTGACCGTCGACTCGGCCGGGTTTGAAATCGCGATGAATCGGCAGAAGGAACAGGCGCGTGCCGCCGGCAAGTTCAAGATGTCGGCCGCGCTCGAATACAGCGGTCCGGAAACGACGTTCCACGGTTACGAGGCCCTGGAGTTGAAGGGCAAGGTGCTGGCGCTGTACAAGGAAGGAGCGCCGGTCGGCGAGTTGAACGAGGGGGATGCGGGCACCGTGGTGCTCGACGAGACGCCCTTCTACGCCGAGTCCGGCGGGCAGGTGGGCGACCGTGGCGTGCTCCAGTCGGCGCAGGGCATTTTTGCCGTCGAGGATACGCAGAAGATTCAGGCCGCCGTGTTCGGGCACCAGGGCGTGTTGAAGACCGGCGGCCTGAAGGTGGGCGATGCGGTCAGCGCCAAGGTTGACCTCGTCGCACGCAAGCGCACCATGCGCAACCACTCGGCGACGCACCTGATGCACAAGGCGCTGCGCGA
>DBMG01000072.1 GCA_002304785.1 Candidatus Accumulibacter sp. UBA704
AGGGGCGCAACGATCAGGCCGTTACCGCATTCCAGCGCGCGTACCAGGCAGGCAACCTGAGTCGCGAACTGATGACGATGGTGGAGCACAAGCTGCGCCAGTAGTCAGTCACGCAAATTTGCGGGGCGTGCCGAACATGGCAAAATTCGCGTGACTGGCTACAGGGCAATGGTGGTCAGGGCAGGGCGCGCGCGACGACCAGCAAGGTAACTTCCCCGGCGCCATGCAACTTGAGGGTGCGCGCGCATTCGTTGAGCGAGGCGCCGGTGGTCATGACGTCGTCGACCAGGAGAATCCGCTTTCCCGGCAGTTCCCCGGGGCAATGAAACGCGCCACGGATGTTCTTCTCTCGTTCCCGCCAGGGCAGGCCCGCCTGAGCCGAGGTGTGCCGGACACGAGTGCAGCAGTCGGTATCGATGGGCTTCTTGAGGGCGTGGGCCACAGGGCGCGCCAGTTCCAGCGCCTGGTTGAACCCCCGTTCGCACACGCGGGTGCGGTGCAAGGGTAGCGGAACGATCAGATCGGCGCTGCAGCCCATCGCTTCTTCAGCCAGGAAGCGACCAAAAAACGGAGCTAGGGATAAACGATGCGCGTACTTGAAGGCCTGCAGGAGCTTGTCTAGCGGAAATCCGTAGTTGAACACGGCCAGCGTTCTGTCGTAGTGTGGCGGCTTCGCTAGGCAGCGGCCGCACCATTCTCCCTGCGGCGTGGGCAGCGCGCAGCGCGGGCAGCGGGAAACGGGCAGCTGTGGCAGGTCGCCGGCACATGCCGGGCAAACGATGCGGCTTGCGCAGGATTGTCCGCACAGCAGGCAGTCCTGCTCCAGCAAGGCGTTCAGGGCACGTTCGGCAATGGCCTTCGTGCCGGTCAGCAGCTTCTTGTTTTGGGTTAGAATGCCCATTTTTTAATCACCTGTTACGGGGTTGTGTCGTTCCCTGCTCCCGTACGAACCCTTGTTCCCGGTAGGTTTCCCATGAATACAGTATCCCCAGTCGCTCCTTCGGCAACCGTTGCGGCCTCGCCAGTGCCTGCCGCCAAGTGGACCGTTTCGCAGGTTGAGGCACTTTACCAGATGCCGTTGATGGATCTGCTGTTTCGCGCCCACCAGGTGCATCGGGAAAACTTCGATCCGAACGAAGTGCAACGTTCGGCGCTTCTGTCGATCAAGACCGGCGGATGCCCGGAAGATTGCAGTTACTGCTCGCAGTCGGCGCGCTACAAGACGGACACCGAGCGCGAGGCGCTGATGCAGGTTGAGGATGTCGTCGCTGCGGCCAAGGAGGCCCAGGCCAAGGGGGCCACCCGCTTCTGCATGGGAGCCGCCTGGCGCGGGCCGAAGGAAAAAGAACTGGAAGTGGTGACGCAGATGATCCGCGAGGTCAAGGCGTTAGGCATGGAAACCTGCGTGACGCTGGGCATGCTCAAGGACGGGCAGGCGCAGAAGCTCAAGGAAGCCGGGCTAGACTACTACAACCACAACCTCGACACCGATGCCGAGTTCTACGACAAGGTGATCACCAGCCACAAGCACTCCGACCGCATCGATACCATCGCGCAAGTGCGCGGCGCCGGGATCAAGGTATGCTCGGGCGGCATTCTCGGGCTGGGCGAGTCGCGCCGCAACCGCGCGGCCATGGTGGCCCAGTTGGCCAACCTGAATCCGGCACCCGATTCCGTGCCGATCAACAACCTCGTGGCCATGCCCGGCACGCCGCTGGCGCAGACCGAGAAGATCGACAGCTTCGAATTCCTGCGCACCATCGCGGCCGCGCGCATCACCATGCCGAAGAGCTACGTCCGCCTGTCCGCCGGGCGCGAGGCCATGTCGCAGGAAATGCAGGCCATGTGTTTCTTTGCCGGCGCCAACTCGATCTTCTATTGCGACAAGCTGCTGACGGCGACCAACCAGGATATCAATTCCGACCAGTCGTTGTTCGAGAAGCTGGGGTTGCGGGCGGTATAAGGCATCCGGCCTTTCCGTATGGAAGGCGGCCAACCAGCACCGTTTGTCGATGTGCGTCAGGTGCGGCGAAATTTCGCGCGTGCCGCCGGCGGCTACGACGCCGTAGCGGTGCTGCAGCGCGAGATTGCCTCGCGCATGCTCGAACGACTCGATTACGTGAAGATCGATCCGCACTGCGTGGTCGACCTTGGTTGTGGCACCGGCGCCAGCCTGACGGCGCTTGGCGAGCGCTATCCCACGGCCCGGATCCTCGGTGTCGACGCCTGCGAAGCGATGCTGCGCGTCGGGAACCGGCAGCGTTCCCGCCTGCGCTGGATGCTGCCGTTCCTGCGCGGTCCGAAAAGCGCGTCGTTGCTTGCCGCCGATGCCCAGTCCCTGCCGCTGAAGAATGGTGCCGCGGGGCTCATCTGGTCCAATCTCGTGCTGCATTGGCTGGTCGATCCGCTGGCCGCATTCCGGGAAATGCATCGAACGCTGGAGGTCGGCGGCCTGCTGCTGTTTTCCACTTTCGGGCCGGATACCCTGAAAGAACTGCGCAGCTGTTTTTCCGACGGTGACCAGCATACCCAGCGTTTTGCGGACATGCACGACTATGGCGATATGTTGGTCGAGTGCGGTTTTTCCGATCCGGTGATGGACGTCGAGCGGCTGACCATGACCTATCCGTCGCTGGATGTCCTGTTCAGCGAACTGCGCCGGAACGGTTCGACGTGCGCCATGGTCGAACGCAGGCGCGGCCTGATGGGGCGCCATGCCTGGAAAGCAGTTTGCGACGCCTACGAGGAATTGCGTTACGAGGGGCGCCTGCCGGTGACTTTCGAGGTGGTGCATGGGCACGCGTGGAAGCCAGAGCCGACGAAATCGGCCGATGGCCGCGCGGTGATCCGCTTCGATCCGAAACAGCGCTTGCGCTGAGCATGGTTCGTTCGCGACCCGCGGGTCGGCGCGGATTTGCTATGATTGGCTGGTTTGGCCAAAGAGCCAGTCTGTTTTTAAACCCCAGCAGGAAAACACCATGTTGCAGAAACTCGCCTCTTTCGCCGGAATCCAGGGCCCGGTGGTCACCATCATCATGGACGGTTACGGCTTGCCGAAAACGGATGTCGGGAGCGCCATCGCTGCCGCCAAGAAGCCGAACCTCGACCGGCTGTTCGCCAATTACCCCAATATCAGCCTGCGTGCGCACGGCACGGCGGTCGGCATGCCGTCCGACGAGGATATGGGCAATTCCGAAGTCGGCCACAACGCCATAGGCGCCGGGCAGGTCTATAGCCAGGGCGCCGCGCTGGTGGCCGACGCCATCGCTACGGGCGCCATCTGGCAGGGCGAGGCCTGGCAGCAGATTGTGGCCGGCGCGAAAACCAGTACGCTGCATTTCATCGGGCTGTTCTCGGACGGCAACGTGCATAGCCACATCGATCACCTCAAGGCCATGGTGCTGCGCGCCCGGGAAGAGGGCGTCAAGACGGTGCGCGTGCATATCCTGCTGGACGGGCGCGATGTTCCGGAAACCAGCGCGCTTGAATACGTCGAGCCGTTCGAAGCCTTCCTGGCCGAGGCCAGTACTGACGCCTTCGACGCGCAGATTGCCTCCGGCGGCGGCCGCATGACCATTACCATGGACCGCTACGAAGCCAACTGGAGCATGGTCGAGAAGGGCTGGAACACCCACGTGCTGGGCAAGGGCGACCAGTTTGCCAGCGCCTCCGAGGCGATCAAGGCCCTGCGCGCCAAGTTCCCGGGGACCATCGACCAGGATCTGCCGGCCTTCGTCATCGGCAAGAATGGCAAGCCCGTCGGCACGGTGGAAGACGGCGACGCGGTGGTGTTCTTCAACTTCCGCGGCGACCGCGCTATCGAAATTACGCTGGCGTTCGAGCAGCCCGATTTTGCCAAGTTCGACCGCGTGCGCGTGCCGAAGGTGACCTACGCCGGGATGCTGCAATACGACGGCGATCTCAAGCTACCCAAGCGTTTCCTGGTCCCTCCACCCGCGATCCAGGACACCATGGGTGAATGGTTCTCCAAGGCCGGCATCACCCAGTTTGCCTGCTCGGAAACGCAGAAGTACGGGCACGTGACCTACTTCTGGAACGGCAACCGTTCCGGCAAGTTCGAAGGCGAAACGTATCAGGAAGTCCTCAGCGACGTGGTTCCCTTCGAGCAGCGGCCGTGGATGAAATCGGCCGAAATCGCCGATGCCATGATCGAGGCGCTGAAGAGCGGCAAGTACCGCACGCTGCGCTGCAACTTTGCCAACGGAGACATGGTCGGACATACGGGCAATTTCCGCGCTGCGACGATGTCCGTCGAAGCCGTCGATCTGGCCCTCGGGCGCATCCTGCCGGTGATCGACGCAATGGGCGGTGTGGCGCTGATCACCGCCGACCACGGCAATGCCGACGAGATGTTCGAACTGGACAAAAAGACCAAGCAGCCGGCGCAGAACAAGGACGGATCATTCAAGGCCAAGACGGCGCACACGCTGAATCCGGTGCCGTTGATTCTTTACGACAACGTGACCGGCGGCAAGCTGGCGTTGAAGCAGACAGAAACTGCCGGCCTGTCCAATCTCGCCGCCACGACGGCCAATCTGCTGGGCCTCGAGAAGCACGCCAAGTGGGACGAGAGTCTGCTGCAGATCAAGTAGCCGGTGAGCGGCAAAAGTGGAGCAGGCTGACAGCCTGCTCTTCCTGTTCCGGGGCGACGCGCCTTTCAGCGCTTGATGTAGTTTTCCAGCTGGCCGATGATGAACTCCTTCTGGCTGAGCAGTTCCTTGATGACGTCACCGATGGAGATGATGCCGATGACTTTTTCGTCGTTGTCCAGGATCGGCAAGTGGCGGACGTGCTTTTCGGTCATGATGGCCATGCACTCCTCGATACGCGCCTCGGGCCTTACATGCACTGCATCGCCGGACATGATTTCGCTTACCTTGGTCTCCTTCGATGCCTTGCCTTGCAGGATGACCTTGCGTGAATAGTCGCGTTCGGAAAACACTCCGATCAGGCGTTTCCCGTCAATCACCGGCAACGCACCGACGTCATATTGCGCCATGATTTCGAGCGCGCGCAGCACGGTCTGCTCTGGAGATATGGAAACAAGTGGCTTGTTCTTGCTTTCGAGGAATTGTCTGAGGGTTTTCATTGTTTCATCCTTTGAGCTGGGAAAACCAAGCCACCTCAGGTGACCTCGTTATTGGCGCAAGCCGGCCACGTAGTCCGCCAGTGCCTTTATCTGCTTGTCGGAAAGCTTGTCCGCAATCGTTCTCATCGTTCTTTCCGGGTCGTTCGACCGCTCCTCGCTACGGAAGTTCTTGAGCTGCAGTTCGGTGTATTCGGCGTATTGTCCGGCAAGGCGCGGGTATTGCGACGGAATGCCCGCACCTGCCGGGCCATGGCAGCCGGAACAGGCCGGTATGCCCCGGTCGAAATCACCTTTGCGCCAGAGGTGCTTGCCAGTCTCGACCAGCTTTTCGTTGGTGGCGGCCGAGGGCTTGATCTTTTGCTGCGAGAAATAGACCGCCAGAGACTTCATGTCTTCGGGCGAAAGCGCCGCGGTCATTCCGGCCATGATCGGATTGTTGCGGATTGCCGGTTTGCCGTCCAAGGCCTTGAATTCCGTCAGCTGCTTGAAAAGATAATCAGCACCTTGTCCGGCCAGGATCGGATTGGCCGACGTCGGGCTGTTTCCGTCGGCGCCGTGGCAGGCGATACAAACGGTTTCGGCGATTTTCTTCGCTTTTTCCAGATCGGGTTTGCCTTTCGCAATATCCGCGGCAAACACGGTACAGCAGAAGGTGGACATAATTGCGATGGCCGTGTTGCGAATCATGTGGAAACTCCTGTTGATGAATCCCGGTCCGAGAAGCACATACAAACCTGATATTCTATAGCACTTTCCCAAAGCTTCACGCCGGCCTTCGGGGGCCCTCATGTCACTTTTCAACAACGCAGCATTCCAGATAACCGTCGCAAATCTCAGCGATTTACCCGGCGATTCGGTCAGCGAAGTTGCCTTCGCAGGCCGGTCGAACGCAGGAAAATCCTCGGCGATCAATACCCTCGTCAACCATACGCGGCTGGCATTCGTCTCCAAGACGCCGGGACGTACCCAGCATCTGAATTATTTCCGGCTCTGCGACGGCAAGTATTTCGTCGATCTGCCCGGGTACGGGTTTGCCAAGGCGCCGGCCGAGATTCGCGACCAATGGGAAAATCTGCTCGCGCCGTACCTCGTGCATCGCTCTCCCTTGGCCGGATTGGTCCTGATCATGGATAGCCGTCATCCGCTGACGGAATTGGACATGCAGATGATCGATTGGTTTGCGCAGACCGGCAAGCCGATTCATGTTCTCCTTTCCAAGTCCGACAAACTGACCCGCCATGAACAGGCGCAAGTCATGCGCGAGGTCAAGGGCGCGCTGGAGGCGCTTGGCGACAGGTGTTCGGTGCAACTGTTTTCCAGCCTGAAACGCTTGGGCGTCGAGGAGGCCGAGGGGGTTTTGGGCCGCTGGCTCGGCATTGTGGCGAGCGCAGCGGACCGGCAAACGCTGGCGAAAAGCATTCCAGGAAAGGTGGCCCGGCCCAGAAAGCGTAATGCCATGGGCTGGAGCGCCCGAGTGGCGGCCAAACCGAAGCAGACCCACAAATAAAAACCCCCGGTCAAGGGATGACCAGGGGCAAAAATGCCTTACGGGGATGTAAGGCACCCGCTCAGGGAGATGAAGCGGGAGATGGTGCGTGCCATCTGTAATCTTTGAGTGGGGTGTCGCAGGATAGTTCCCGTTTTTCTTGTTTTTTTGCTGAAGAAGGAGCGCAGTTCGATCATGATGGACTTCAATGCGAATTTCCCGGGAACACGTCTTCGCCGCATGCGCCGGGACGAGTTCTCTCGTCGCCTGATGCGTGAATCGGTCTTGACGGCCAATGATCTGATCTACCCCGTGTTTGTCCTCGAAGGAGAAAAGCGGGTAGAGGCGGTGGCCTCAATGCCAGGTGTGGAACGTCAAAGCCTCGACCGTCTGCTGGTGACGGCGGAGCGGGCATTCACTCTCGGCATTCCGGCTCTGGCGCTGTTTCCTGTCATCGATCGGTCGCTCAAGACATCGGGCGCGGAGGAAGCGTGGAATCCGGACGGACTGGTTCCTCGGGTAGTCGCTGCGTTAAAGAAGGAATTCCCCGAGTTGGGAGTGATTACCGACGTGGCGCTCGATCCCTATACCAGCCATGGTCAGGATGGATTGATTGCTGCCGATGATCCGCGCGCCTACGTGCTCAACGACGAAACCCTCGAGGCTCTGGCGAAGCAGGCGCTCACTCATGCGCAGGCCGGCGCTGACGTGGTGGCTCCGTCGGACATGATGGACGGTCGCATCGGGCGTATACGTTCAGCCTTGGACGGCGCCGGGCAGATCCATACCCGGATTCTGGCCTATTCGGCCAAGTACGCGTCGAGTTTCTACGGCCCCTTTCGCGATGCCGTCGGGTCCGCCGGCAACCTGGGCAAGGGCAACAAGTTTACCTACCAGATGGACCCGGCGAATACCGACGAGGCTTTGCGCGAGGTGGCGCTCGATCTTGCTGAAGGTGCCGACATGGTTATGGTCAAGCCGGGCATGCCCTATCTCGATATCGTTCGAAGAGTGAAGGATGGGTTTCGGGTGCCCACCTATGCCTATCAGGTCAGCGGCGAATACGCAATGCTCAAGGCCGCGGTCCAGAACGGGTGGCTGGAGGAAAAAGCGTGCGTCCTGGAAAGCCTGCTGGCCTTCAAGCGTGCCGGGGCCGATGGCATCCTGACGTATCACGCGCTCAATGCGGCCGGTTGGATCAAATCCTGACCGATGAGATCAGGCGGGGGTGACCTTCCCCCGCAGCAAAAACGCGGGCTTTTCAACCAGATGATGGAGAATCGCACCGGCACCGATACTACCAACCCACGCGATAAGCATGCCTCCTAGCTGGATGGCGGGTGCGTGTGGAGCAAACCGCTCGAAGACGGCATTGACGACGAGACAAACTGGAAAATGAACTAGGAAAACGGAGTAGGAGATCTCCGATAACCAACCCATTAGCTTCGATTTTGGCCAGGATTCTATGACTCCGGTGCAGCGGCCAAATCCCAAACCGACTGCAACGAGCAAGGCAACCAGGATGCGGAGCCGGAAATCGAGCCACAAGGCGGCTACGGCGATGGCAACGATGGCGGCAAACCAAAGGCTGATCCGCTTTGGCTGTATGCCCCAGTACGTGACTGCTCCGAGGCCGTAGGCGCCGAAGAAATAGAGTGCCCAGTTGTCCCAGGAAGCGTCGCGGTTGAAATAAAACAGCGAAGCGGCAATGAGGGCGAGGGCACACCACAGGCCTGCGGCAGGCTGTTCCGGGAGGGCTCGGCGGGCCAGCCAAAGCACGAGGAGCAACAAGGCGTAGAGCTGGAAATCGATAGCCACGTACCAGACACCGGCGGAAAGGCCGTCGAACCCCAGAACGCCCTGCAGCAGGAGCGCATGCGCGACAAGTTGTGTTACGGTGGGCGCTTCCGGGATCGAGTCGTGGGCGATCAGGCTACGGGCGAGGGCGGCAGCGGCAATGGCCAGCAGCAAGGCAATGAGATACGGCACCGCCAGCTTGATGTAGCGCCTCTGGAGCAATTGCAGAAGCGGTTTGTCGGTCAGTTTGCCATCGCGAGCGAGCGCCTGTGCCGCGAGGAAGCCGCCCATGACGAGAAAGGCCTGGACAGCGATTCTGGCGTGTTGCGAGAGCCATGCGATTGTCTCCGGGCAGATTGTCTGCGTGTAGTCCGACATCGGGCCGTAGAAGGCCAGGTGATGCAGAACGATCAATTGCGAGGCGACGGCCTTGATCGCATCGATGAATGCCAGCCTGTTGGGCGGGATGCGCTGCGCTGTCATGCGTTGCGTTGGCTCAGGCAGGCAATGCAGAGCATCGGCCATTGTTGCGCCCATTGTGCGGCCGGTTCGCGGGTGAATCCGCTTTTCGCATATTGTTGCCAGCGCCCGATGACGTAGCAGAGCAGGACGTTGGCCAGTCCGCCGAAGTCGGCGTTTGCAGATATCTGCTCCTGCGTGGCGGCCACGCGCAGTGCCTGCTTGAGCGCCGCTTCGATCTTGTCTAACAGCTGGTTGATACGCGCCTGCAGGCGCTCGTTTTCGTTGACCAGGGCGTCGCCGGTGAGCACGCGGGTCATGCCGCGGTTGCGTTGGGCAAAGCTGAGCAGCAGCGCCAGGATATGCTCGACCTGTCGCAGCCCTTGCGTCTCTTCGGCGGATATCTGGTTGATGACGCCGAACAGGCTGGTTTCTATAAACTCGATCAGTCCGTCGAACATCTGGGCCTTGCTGGCGAAGTGCCGATAGAGGGCTGCTTCGGAACAGTCGAGCTTGGCCGCCAGGGCGGCCGTGGTGACCTTTTCGCCCTTCGGGTCTTCCAGCATTGCCGCCAATGTCTGCAGGATCTGCAGTCTTCTTTCGCCCGGTTTGGTCATGTCCTACGCTCCCTGATAGTGCTTCTTATTGCGACTGATTATATCTGCCCGAGACGCTGCGGCAATTCGAGCACGCTTCTGACCCGGATGTCGGCGTAGGGTGGCTTGCGCATGCAGGAACTGACCCAGACCGTCTTCATGCCAAGACGCTTGGCCGTCTTCAGGTTCGGCAAAGTGTCCTCGATCATGATGCATGAACGCGGGTCGAGTCCCTCGGTCCGCAACAAATGGAGGAATCCCCGTTTTTCCGGTTTGGGTTTGAAGCGCAGTCGTTCGACCGAGTAAACCGCGTCAAAACAGTTGCGGACGTCGGTGATGGCGAGAATTGCCTTGGTGTAAACCAGCGGGGCGTTGGAAAAGATGATCTTGCGTCCGGGCAAGCGTTTGAGCATGGCCTTCAACCCGCGTTCTGCCACGACCATGCTGGCCAAGTCGTGAAACTGGTGGGTATGGTGAAGAAAGTGCTCCGGATCGATGTCGTGGTGTCGCATCAGGCCTAGCAACGTCGCACCGTAACGTTTCCAGTACTGCTGGCGGAGTTGCGTGGCCTCGTCCTTGTCGAGATCCAGATGCCGGCAGATATAGTCCCGCATCGAACGGCCGATGTGCGGGAAGATGTGGGCGCTGGCATTATGCAGCGTATTGTCCAGATCGAACAGCCAGGTTCGCGTGGCGTACCTGACTGTTGACGACGGGTAAGGAGCGAGGGGCGAGGTGTCGACGGTGTTTCTCCTCAATCCTCTCTCGTCTCCGTTCTCACGCCGACTTGATCATCGTGCCGAAACCATGATTGGTCAGGATTTCCAGCAGCAATGCATGTTCGACGCGGCCGTCGATGATGTGCACGCTCTTCACGCCGCTTTGGGCGGCTTCCAGGGCCGAGGAAATCTTGGGCAGCATGCCGCCGTGTAGCGTCCCGTCTTCGACCATCGCGTTGATCTGCACCGGGGTGACGTCGGTGACCACCTTGCCGTTCTTGTCCAGGACGCCTGGGGTGTTGGTGAGCAGCACGAGTTTTTCCGCCTTGAGGATTTCGGCGACCTTGCCGGCGACGACATCCGCGTTGATGTTGTACGTTTCGCCCTCTTCGCCAACCCCGATCGGTGCGATGACCGGAATAAAGGTTCCGGCTTGCAGATGGCTGATCAGTGCCGGGTCGATCTGCGTGATGTCGCCCACCATCCCGATATCGATCAGGTCGGCATAGTTGTCACGGCTGTGCAGCATCAGTTTCCTGGCGCGGATCATCCCGCCGTCCTTGCCGGTCAGGCCGACTGCCTTGCCGCCGGCCTGGTTGATCAGGTTGACGACGTCCTTGTTGACCTGCCCTCCGAGCACCATTTCAACGATTTCCATGGTCTCGGCATCGGTGACGCGCATGCCCTGGATGAATTCGCCTTTCTTCCCAACGCGGGTCAGCAGGTTCTCGATTTGCGGCCCTCCGCCATGAACCACCACCACGTTCATTCCGACCAACTTGAGCAGGACGACGTCGCGTGCGAAGCATTGTTTGAGTTTCTCGTCGATCATGGCGTTGCCGCCGAACTTGACGACGATGGTCTTGCCATGAAAACGTTTGATGTAGGGCAGGGCTTCTGCCAGGATGGCAGCTTCCTGGGCAGGCGAGATTTGTTCAATGGTCATGGTCAGGTTCCTTTTGGAGACTGGCGAATTTTACTCGGCGCCCGGGTAAATAAAAAGGCGGGACGATTACTGCGGGAGGACGAATATGGCAGAGACGATAGGGCACGACGATCCCTTGCCAAAGTCGGTCTGTCCGATTTGCGGACGGCATTTCGTTTGCGGAATGGAGGCCGGGCAAGAGGAGTGCTGGTGCATGGAGCGGCCGGTTTTGCCTCTGGAAGCTGGAGAGGGCGGCGCCTGCCTGTGTCCGGAGTGCTTCGACCGACTGATCAGCGAGCGCACTTCCCGGGAAGCATGAGAATCGCTTCCCGATTGCTCCAGGAGAAACACTGCTCGGCGGCTTCGCGCCAGGGGCGCCAACAATAGCCCAGGTGTTCGTCCGTTGCTATGCGGATTGACTGGCCCGGTGGCACCTCGAGTGAAAAGACATGTTCTGTATTGTGCGTGACGCCGGGTGCGTACCGGTAGCGCCACTCCGCGAATATTTCGAACGTGTTGGTGATTTGCCAGTCGACAAAGCGGCCGATGGGGGCGGCGATGCCCGTTTCTTCTTCGACCTCGCGCCGAGCGGTTTCGATCAGGGCTTCGCCTTCTTCCTGGCTGCCGGTGACGGATTGCCAGTACCCTGCATGTGACGCGCGTTCGAGCAGCAGCACCTGTAAATCAGGCGTGTGGATGACGACGAGTACCGAGACTGGCCGCTTGTGGTAAGTCATGCCAAGGTGGGCAGCGCGGCCAGGCCGTCGGCACGCATGTCGTAGAAGACCCAGAACGGAATGCGCTGGTTGCGCCATTCTTGTATCACAGCGCTGAACACCTGATTGATCAGCGCGAAGGGCTCTCCTTGCGCGTGCAGAGTATCCGCGCCGGAAATGATGAGCACGTAGCCGGGAGCTTCCAGCCACGAGAGATCTGTCAGGCAATCGTTCAGGGCGTCGAGGTTGGCGCCATACCACGTCGGAAAATCCAAGCGATTTCCCAACTCCGCCAGGACGAACGCAAGGTCGCCTGACTCGCGAAGATCGATCCTGACGCAGGCGAAATCGAGCGATTCGGCCGCTTTCTGCAGGGGTTCAATGCCGCTCGACGGCAGATGGTAGATGCCGCCGAGCGCAGTGTTTGCCAGCATCTTGCGAAGTTGCTCGGGCTTCATGTTCATTCCTGAATGCGGCGGAAACTGCGGTAATGATCGTGGCTAAAGTAGTACTCGCCTGAGGTGGCGACGCTGCCAGTACGTCCGCTACCCGCCACGATCCGTCTGGCACCGCGATCACGGCTACCCGGGGTCGGCACCGTGTACTCACGATAGTAGCTCCGTGGCCGTTCTGGAAGTCGTTGCTCGAAATTGCCGAATGTGCTGCCATCCTTGCGTGGATAGGGGAATGGGCCGCCCTGCTTGATCAGGTCCAGGGTGGCTCGCGCTTCCGGCGGCAGATCTCCCAGGCGGACCGACTCGATCTCGTCTCCCCGGTCGCTGTTCCGGGATAACGCCGGAGTGCTGCCGAAACAAAAACCGGCTAACGCCAAGAATAGCGTCAGCCGGAGGATTGCTGCAAGCCGGTTCATCAGGCTCGAGTTCAGGCCTTGGTGCCCTCGCCGCTTGTTTCGACCTTCTGGCGCAGACGAATATGCAATTCGCGTAGCTGCCTTTCGTCGACCGGGCTTGGCGCGTTGGTCAGCAGACACTGGGCGCGCTGCGTCTTCGGGAAGGCGATAACGTCGCGGATCGATTCAGCGCCGGTCATCATGGTGACGATGCGGTCAAGGCCGAAAGCCAGGCCGCCGTGAGGCGGCGCCCCGTATTTCAGCGCGTCCAGCAGGAAGCCGAATTTGAGTCGGGCTTCGTCCTCGCCGATGCCGAGTGCCTTGAAGACCTGTTCCTGGACGTCGGCGCGGTGAATACGCACCGAGCCGCCACCCAGTTCCCAACCGTTCAGCGCCAGGTCGTAGGCCTTGGCCAGGCACTTGCCCGGGTCGGTTGCCAGCAGGTGGAGATGCTCGTCCTTCGGGCTTGTGAATGGGTGGTGGCAGGCAACCCAGCGCTTGTCTTCGTCGTCGTAATCGAACATCGGGAAGTCGACGACCCACAGAGGTTCCCACGCCTTGCCGTTGAGGAAGCCCTTTTCGTGGCCGATCTTGATGCGCAGGGCGCCGAGTGCGTCGTTGACGATCTTGGCCTTATCGGCACAGAAAAAGATCAGGTCGCCGGATTGTGCCCCCGTCCGCTCGATGATGGCCTTCAAAGCGAATTCGCTGAGGTTCTTGACGATCGGGGATTGCAACCCGGATTCATTGATCTGCGAAACGTCGTTGACCTTGATGAATGCCAGGCCCTTGGCGCCGTAGATGCCGACGAACTGCGAGTAGGCATCGGTTTCGCCGCGCGTGAGGCTGGCGCCGCCCGGGATGCGCAGTGCGGCAACGCGCCCGCCTTCGCTGTTGGCTACGTTGGCGAAAACCTTGAAGGCCACGTCCTTGACGGCATCGGTGATTTCGGTGAGTTCCAGGGTTACGCGCAGATCCGGCTTGTCGGACCCGAAGCGGTGCATGGCCTCGGTATAGGAGATGCGCGGGAAGGGGTTTGGCAGTTCCGCGCCGATGGCTTCCTTGAAGACGTAGCGGATCAGTGCCTCCATGATGCCGGTGATCTCTTGTTCATTCAGGAAGGACGTCTCGATATCGACCTGAGTGAACTCCGGTTGGCGGTCCGCACGCAAATCCTCGTCGCGGAAGCACTTGGTGATCTGGTAGTAGCGGTCGTAGCCGGCGATCATCAGCAACTGCTTGAACAACTGCGGCGATTGCGGCAGGGCGAAGAACTGTCCGGCCTGGACGCGCGAGGGAACCAGATAGTCGCGAGCGCCCTCTGGCGTACTCTTGGTCAGCATCGGAGTTTCGATGTCGATGAAACCGGCTTCATCCAGGAAACGACGGAAGGCGCGCGCCGTCTTGTAGCGCAACAGCATGTTCTTCTGCATCTGCGGCCGGCGCAGGTCGAGCACGCGATGCGTCAGGCGAACGTTTTCGGAAAGATTTTCTTCATCCAGGTTGAATGGCGGCGTCACCGATGGGTTGAGAACCTCGATGGCGTGGCAGAGGACTTCAACCTCGCCGCTTGGCATGTTGGGGTTGACCGTTCCTGCAGGGCGAGCGCGAACGATCCCGGTAACCTTCAGGCAAAACTCGTTGCGCACCGATTCGGCGATGGAGAACATGTCCGGACGGTCCGGGTCGCAAACGACCTGAGCAAGGCCCTCACGGTCGCGCATGTCGATAAAAATGACGCCGCCATGATCGCGCCGGCGATGAGCCCAGCCGCAAAGGGTGACTTGCTGGCCGATCGTCTGTGAGGTGAGTTGTCCGCAGTAATGGGTACGCATGCTGTCTTCGAGATTAAAGGTTGATTGGGAAATCTAGGAAGTTTTCTTGGGGTGGGGCGGTGGTGCAACAACGCCCATCGAGATAATGTACTTGAGGGCTTCATCGACGTCCATGTTCAGTTCGATGACCTGGCTCTTGGGGAACATCAAAAAGAAACCCGAAGTCGGGTTCGGTGTTGTCGGAACATATACGCTGACATGCTCCCCCTTGAGGTGATTGACGACGTCGCCCCCAGGTTCTCCGGTGAGAAAGGCGATGGTCCATGATCCCTGATGGGGGTACTGCACCAGAAGCGGCTGGCGGAAGGCCATGCCCGAGGAAGACAATAGAGTGTCGGAAACCTGCTTGACTCCGTTGTAGATCGAATTGACCACTGGAATCCGTGCCAGCAGTTTCTCCCACCAGTTGACCAGGCGCTGACCAATGAAATTGGCTGCCAGCAGCCCGGTAATCAGGATGATGAGCAGCGTTACGACAATACCCGCTCCGGGGATATCGAAGCCCAGGAGGTTGTGCGGGTGAATAAACTCCGGCAGCAGCCGCAACGACTGGTCTGCTGCGCCGGCGATCAGCGACAGAACCCAGGCAGTGATTGCCAGGGGGACCCAGATCAGAAGGCCGGTGATGAAGTAACGTTTGATCAATTGCCCGCGCACGCGTTTGCTCCGGGGCAACTCTGGCACGCGGGAGGGGTTTCCGGTTTCGCCGCTGCTGTATTGCCTCCCTTGAAGTCGGTGGCGTACCAGCCATTTCCCTTGAGCTGGAAACCGGCGGCGGTCACCTGTTTCTGGTACGTGTCCTGGTTACATTCAGGACAGGTGATCAGCACGGGGTCGTTGAGCTTCTGCAAATGATCTTTTTCAAAGCCGCAGGATTCGCAGCGATAAGCATAGATCGGCATAGGAGTCTTTCAGTCAGCAAAACAAGGTTGTCGATTATAACCGAACGGGCGCGCGTAGTCCGGCCCCGCTGAGCGCGATATAGGGGCGATATCCATGATTTCAAGGTGTTATTCCATTTCCGAGGATGATCGGGAAATGGGATTGTTCGCGATACTGCCTCGTACAAGCCCTAGACCAAGCGAAGGTAGTATGCGGTCAATTCCTTGCCCCAGAAAAGGGCGAGCAACCCGGCTGTCGCCAGGTATGGGCCAAAGGGAATGGGGATGTCACGTCCTCTCTTGGTCAGAACTATCAACAGAATTCCGACGATGGCCCCCACGAACGAGGATAACAAAATGATCAGCGGCAACATCTGCCAGCCCTGCCATGCGCCGAGCGCAGCGAGCAACTTGAAATCCCCGTAACCCATGCCTTCTTTGCCTGTCGCGAGTTTGAACGTCCAGTAGACCGACCATAGCGACAGGTACCCCGCCATTGCGCCGATGACCGCCGATGCAAGATCAGTATATGTTCCGGACACGTTGAGCAGCAGCCCACACCATAAAAGCGGAAACGTTATCGAGTCGGGAAGGTACTTCGTATCGAAATCGATGAACGTCAGGGCGATCATCGACCAGATGAGAATGATGGCCCCCAGCGCATTCCATCCGAAACCGAAATGCATGGCGGCAAAGGCCGTGAGCAAGCCGGTAATGGCTTCGACAACGGGGTAGCGGGGCGAAATGGCGGCGTGGCATGCGGAGCACTTGCCCCGCAAGATCAGCCAACTGATGATCGGAATGTTCTCCAGGGCAGAGATTTGATGTCCGCAGTTCGGGCAACGCGAGCGAGGCTTGGCGAGCGAGAGCGGTTCGCCCGAAGGAGTCTCCTCGCCGCGCAATTCCGCGCATTGGCATTGCCATTCGTGCTCCATCATTTTTGGAAGACGGTGAATTACGACGTTGAGGAAACTGCCGACGAGTAGTCCAAGAATCCCGCAAAAAACCGGAAACAGG
>DBMG01000172.1:0-431 GCA_002304785.1 Candidatus Accumulibacter sp. UBA704
GACGACGAGTTCTTCTTCAAGGGCCTGGAATCCTGGCTGAAGACCGGCACGATCAAGCATGACACCGCGTACCTGCATCCCGTCGATGCGTCGCATCCCGCCAGCAAGACGCCGGCCTGGGCGATCGGCCAGCAGGTCGGCGAATTCGTGCTGCGCAACAAGGAAATCATGGGCCTGTTCGACAGTTTCTGCATGGGCATGATCAACGGTGTCTTCCCGCAGAAGGCGCTGGTCGACATCGGCATGCCGATGGAAAGCCTGTCGCAGTCGGCACTGCTCGTTGAGATGGCCAAGGTACCGCAATCGCTGCGCGAAGAATGTCTTGCGTGGTACGAGAGGCACGGGATGAAGTTCAATTTCGGCACGGATCCGGCCAAGGAACTGACGCGCGACCAGGTACTGGAGCAGTGCGCGATGATGATCGCCATGGC
>DBMG01000172.1:508-7216 GCA_002304785.1 Candidatus Accumulibacter sp. UBA704
CCGGCAAGCCGATCACCTGCATCAACGAGGTCGACATGGGCACGGGAATCCCGCAGACGATGCTCTTCCGCCTGCTCGACTCGCTCGGCTTGCCGTCGGAAACGACGCTGCACGACATCCGCTGGGGCAGCGAGTACGAAGGCACGTTCTACTGGGACTTCGAGATTTCCGGCTCGGTGCCGTTCGAGCACCTCAAGGGCGGCATCGCCGGCGCGACGGGATACCGCCAACCGGCGATGTACTTCCCCAAGGGCGGCTCGTCGATCCACGGCCAGGGCAAGGCCGGCACGTTGATCTGGGCGCGCGCCCACTACGAAGACACGCAAGTCTATCTGCATGTCGGTACGGGCAAGGCGGTCGAGCTGCCCGCCGCTGAATTCGAGCGTCGGCGCAAGGCGACGACCTACGAATGGCCGCTGCTCAATTGCACGCTTGACGGCGTCGGCCGCGACGACCTGATGGCCGGGCACCAGAGCAACCACATCACGGTGGCCTACGTCGATGAAGACAAGCTGCAGGACGTGCTGCGCGCCTTCGTGGCCCAGGCGATCACGCAAGGCATCAAGATCTCTGTTGCCGGGGACGCCTTCAACAAGCTGTGACCCTCTCCGGGGTGACGTCGCTCACCCCGGTTTTTTTCTGGATGAGTAATGAACACGAACGACCAATACCGGGGCGTCTGGCCCGTCATGCTGACGCCTTTCGACGAACAGCGCGAAATCGACTGGGAGTCGCTTAAGAAGCTGATCGACTGGTACATCAAGGCCGGCGTCAACGGCCTTTTCGCCAATTGCCAGTCGAGCGAGATGTTTTTTTTGTCCGAAGCTGAATCGCTTCAGCTAACCCGCTTCGTACTCGATTACGTTGATGGCCGGGTGCCCGTCGTGGCATCGGGGCATACCGCCTGCGGCCTGTCCCAACAGATCGACCAACTCGGCAAAATCGCCGAGACCGGCGTGGACAGCGTGATCATGATCAGCAACCGCTTCGCCATGCCCGGCGAAAGCGACGACGTGGTTCTGGCCAACCTGAAAAGGATCACCGCCGCCGTGACCGACAAGGTCGGACTGGGTATCTACGAATGCCCCCACCCCTATAAGCGATTGCTTTCGGACGATGTCGTCCGTTGGTGCGCTCAGAGCGGGCGCTACACGTTCATCAAGGACACCTGCTGCCGAATCGACACGATCATCCGCCGCGTCGAACTGGTCAAAGGCAGCCGCCTACACATCGCCAACGCCAACGGCCAGACACTGCTGCCCTCGCTGCAGGCCGGCGCGCACGGCTACAGCGGAGTGATGACCAACTTCCACCCCGAACTGTACGTCTGGCTGTGCGACAACTGGCAGCAGGAGCCGGAAAAGGCCGATGTCGTTTCCGCTTACCTGTCGACAGCGTCCCTCGCCGAATATCTGGATTACCCCATCTGCGCCAAGGACTACCAGAAGTCGCTCGGCAACTTCGCCTCAGTCGCCAGCCGTGTGCGCGAATCCGGCAACTACTATTCGGCGCACTTCCAGAGCAACATGCAGCAGATGGTGCAACTAGGCGAGATGATCAAGAAACAGCTCGGAGTCCTGCAGTAAACCGTTTCAAACAGGCTGCACGGGGTCGCCACGGCGGCATCATCCTCGGCCCGATGGCGGGATCAACCTGCGCCGTTGGCTGGTCATGTCCGAAGGAGATTTTTCCGTTTTCGTCACCCGGCCGATCTGCCTCTCTTTCCTGATCATCGCCGTGGTGACGCTTTTCCTGCCGATCGTTGGTCCGAAGCTGTGGGATTGGTGGAAGAGGCGCAGCGGCCGCCCCGTGCTTCCGGAAAACGAAACGCGGAAATAGGCGCACGAACTCCCGAAACCGAATGGGATTACGAGTTTGTCTCGTCTTTCCGACTACGCCAGTGCAAGTGGGCAGGAACGGTCGCCGATGTCGGCGCTTTCTTGTTGATCATTCCGATCAAGCGCTCGAGGCTGGCGCTGGCCAGGGCTCGACTGTCCTGCTGGATGGCGTCGATCCTCACCGGTAGGCAATCGAGCAGATAGTGATCGTCGAAAGTCATGATGCGCTGCGGCGCGATGCCGAAGTGGCCATGTTCGCTGATGTAGGCCAGCGCGCCTTCCAGCAGGGTGATTGATCCGGTGAAAAGCACCCGTGGATAACGACCGAGGTCGCGATGGCATTCCTGCATCAGGGCATAGCCGCTCTGGCGATGGTAGTCGCGAGCGCGAACCCAGCCCGGAGCTTCTTTCAGACCAGCCTGAGCCAAGGCGGCCCGGAAGCCTCTCAGACGATCGATGCTCGGCGACAGGTGCGGCTGTCCGCCAAAATAGTAGGCTTCGTCGGATCCCGTGGACAGGGCATCGAGCACCATGGTGGTCACCGCACCTTCCGCATCGGTCACGACATAGGGCAACGAGGTGTTGTCGATACGCCGGTCAACCAGGAAGAACGGCAGGCGCTTGCTCCACTTGAGGTAGGTCTCCGGATCGGGCGAACAGGGCACGACCATCAGGCCATCGACCTGCCGCGCGATCAGATGTTCGATACCCGCCGTTTCCTGCTCGGCCTCGTCGTTGCTCGAGACCACCAGCAGCTGGTAACCGGCCTGATGGCAGATGGGCTCCATCGCCTGGGCCAGACTGGCGTGGGCAAAGTTGGTCAGTTCCGGGATGACCAGTCCGAGCGTATTGCTGCAGCCGGAGCGCAGTGCGCGCGCGGAATGCGAGGGCTGGAAATTGTTGTCGCGTGCCGTCGCCAGCACGCGTTCCTGCGTCGCCGCGGAAATCCGGAACTGCTCCGCCCGGCCATTGAGCACCATGCTTGCCGTCGTGCGCGACACGCCCGCCATGCGGGCAATGTCGTCAATGGTCAGTCGCTTGTAGGTACTCATTGGCATATCATCGGACCAAATAAATGCGGGCTTGAGAAAAAACGCGGAACGATTTCACGAACCCGCAGGTGCTCTACATGGTGGCGTAGCCCATTGACTGCGGCAACCACAGCACGGTTTCAGGCACCAACGTCATGAGCAGCAACGCAAGGAGCAGCAGCACCATGAACGGCAGGCTCTCCTTGATCATGCCCTTGAGCGAGGTCCCGGTCAGCGCGTTGATGACGAAAAGCAGCATGCCGAACGGCGGCGTCACCAAGCCAATCATCATGTTGACGACGACGACGACCCCGAAGTGCACGAGGTCGACTCCCATCGCCTTGGCCGACGGAATCAGCAGCGGCACCAGCACCAGGAGCATCGTCGAGGTATCTAGGAAGCAGCCAAGCACTAGGAAGATCAGGTTGACCAGCAGGAGAAACTCGATCTTGGTAAATTCGTGCTGCGTAAACCAGTGCGCCACGAGGTCCGGAATCTGCTCGGCAGCGATCGCGTAGTTCATGATGAACGCGCTGGCCACGATCAGCGTCACCGACGCGCTCTGTTTCAGGGATTCCTGCAGCACGTCCCACAAGCGCTTCCACGACAGGCTGCGGTAGTACAGCGTGAGCAGAATCGCGTGCATCGCGGCCACCGCGGCCGCCTCGGTCGGAGTGAAGACCCCCGTGTAGATGCCGCCTAGAAGAACAATCGGCAGGGTCAGAGGCAAAAAGCCTTCCAGAAGAATCTTGGGCAGATCCTTGAGCTGCTTCTTTTCCTCGCGTGGGAAGTTGTGGATCCGTCCAAGAATGAAGATGCCCAGCATCAAGACAGCCGCCATGATGAACCCTGGCACCACCCCGCCAAGGAATAGGGCGCCAACCGAACTGCCCGAAACCAGAGCGTAGATGACCATCGGGATCGACGGAGGGATGATCGGTCCGATTGTCGAAGAGCAGGCGGTAATTGCCCCGGCAAACTCCGGCGTAAACCGTTTTTTCTCGGTCATCATGCGGATCGACACTAGGCCGGGGCCTGCGGCATCGGCGATGGCGCTGCCGCTCATGCCGGAAAAAATCACACTAACGATGACATTGACGTAAGCCAGGCCGCCGCGGAAGTGCCCGACAAGGGCAATGGCCATCGAGAAAAGGCGTTCGCTGATCGCACCGGCGTTCATGATGCTGGCGGCGAGGATGAACAGCGGGACGGCCAGCAGCACGTAGCTGTTGTATAGGCCATTGAGCACCTGCTCGGCCATCAGGCCGACGTCCTGCCCCTTGACCACGAGGTAGGCCACGCCGCCTGCCAACATGCCGAAGGAAATCGGCGCGCGCAGCAGCATGGTGCCGCCCATCACAACCAGCATGATGATTAATGCATTACTCATTCGACCGACTCCGAGTTGTGAGAATCATGCTCGATCACACCGACCTCCGCTTTCCAGTTCGGGCCGAACAAGACGATCAGTTTTTTGATGTAATAAATGCCAATGGACAGAAGAAAAAGGATGAACACCCCGAACACCACGCCAAAGGGTACATCCAGCACAGGCGTGTTTTCCCGCATCATGAAGCTGACATAGCTGTACGACGCCGGAACCGCCCACAGGAAAAGCCCACCGATCAGCACTGAATAGCCTATTGAGAATGCCCGTTTGCCCTGCGGCGGCAAATGTTCATAGACGAGATCCAGCATGACGTGATCTTTCTCCTTGAGCAGAAAGGCTCCCGCCCAGAACATGCTGAACACATAAAGAATGACGATCAGTTCATCGCTCCAGGTGAGCGGCTTGTTGAAGACGAAGCGCAAAGCCACCTGAAAGATGAAGGTCAAGAACAGCACGCCGTAACTTAGCGTGCCAATGAAATTGGCTACGTTTCTTAACTGCTTGAGCATGAGGCCCCCACCGGTATACCGAAGGCCCGGGCGCGCGTGGCACCTGGCCGTTCAGGCGCCCGGTCGCGAAAACGGGCGCCTGCCAAAGAACGATTACTTGACGGCGTTGATCTTTTCCAGCAGACCCTTCGGCCAAGCTTTGGCCATGTCGGACTTCTGGTACTTTTCCTGAACCGTCTTGCGGAAGGCCGCAACATCCGGGGTAATGACCTTCAGACCCTGGGACTTGAAGAAGTCGATCAATTCCGCTTCGTCCTTGATGCGGTTGGCGTTGTTGTAACGCGCAGCGGCTTCGGCGGCCAGCTTGACCTTCTGTTGCTGCTCAGGCTTCAGCGCGTTAAAGGCCTTGGTGCCATAGGACAGGAAGATCGCGTCGACCAGGTGGCTGGTCAGGACGATGGTCTTGCTGACTTCATAGAACTTGGCGGCACGGACGCTCGGCAACGGGTTGTCCTGACCGTCGATGGTGCCGGTCTTGAGCGCCAGATAGACTTCGCCAAAGGCCAGCGGCGTCGGTGTCGCCCCAAGCGCTTCGCCGAGGAACAGCCATTCCTTGCTGGCCGGCATGCGCAGCTTGACGCCCTTGAGGTCGGCCGGGGTCATGACATTTTTGTCTTCGCGCAAGGTGAGCTGACGAGTTCCAAGGTACGCTGTGGCCAGCGGCGTGACCTCCATCTTTTGGATGACCGGTTTGAAGACTTCGGCGCCAACCGGGCCATCGAAGACCTTCGCCTGGTGGGCCGGGTCGCGGATAATGTAACCGGCGGTGAAGATCGAGAATTCCGGAACGATCTTGGAAATATCCTGCGCCGAGATGGCCGACATTTCCAGGTTGCCGCGCGCCATCGCCGTGGGCTCGGTGCCCTGCTTGAACAGCGCCGCGTTGAGGTGGATCTGCACGTCAAACTCGCCGGGCGCGGATTTTTCCAGCGTTTCCTTGAACACCGTCCACATCTTGGCATGCCAGTCTTCCGGCACGGCCGGCGTCGAGATGCGAATCGTGGTCTTGGTTTGCGCCATCGCCTGGGGTGCGGCAAATCCGAAGCCCAGCGCGGCAATCACCGCCAGCGCCTTGATGCCGTTGTTGGTCCATGTCTGCTTCAACGAAATGTGACTCATGATTTCTCCTTCCTGAGTGTTGCAATAAAAAAGTCCGATCCGCGCCTTGTGTCCGGAATCCGCCGGCTTGCGCCCGCGGTCGTTCGCGCGGACAGCTGCACTTGAAAAACCCGACGTGCGCCGCTCTTCACCTGCCCGACAACTTCCTTGCTGCTTCCTTCTTGCTCTTGCTGCTTACCGGTCTTTTGCCGACTTTACCGATCCTCTGATGTTCGTTACCTGGAACCAAGAAACGCGTCCAGTTCTTCCCCGGTAGGCATGCCACCCTGCGCCCCGGCCCGCGTCACGGAAAGTGCGCTCGCCGCACAGGCCAGCCGCGCCAACTCACCGAGATCCCTGCCCCAGAATGCCGCCAGCGCGCCGTTGAACGTATCGCCGGCACCCGTCGTATCGACAGGGGTGACCTTGAATGCGGATTGATGATGCAATTTCCCGTCGCGGCCGGCGAACCAGGCGCCATCGGACCCGCGGGTCATCAGGATGCGCTCGGGGTGCAACGCCAGCTGCCGCTGCCACTGGCTATCCGGAAGTGAAGACAGAATCGACAATTCGTGTTCATTGGGCGTTACCAGCGCGGTGCGCACACGCAACGCTTCCGGCAGGGGCATGGCCGGCGCCGGGTTCAGAATGAACGGTTTGTTATGGCGTTCCGCGAGCATCGCGGCGGATTCCACGGTTTCCAGTGGAATTTCAAGTTGGCAAAGCACCAGGTCCGCTTCAGCGAAAGCGCTTTCGGCCGCCAGGATGTCGGCGGGGGAAAGCGCATGGTTGGCGCCTGGCACGACCACGATCGAATTCTCGGCCTGGCTGACGGTAATTGC
>DBMG01000127.1 GCA_002304785.1 Candidatus Accumulibacter sp. UBA704
ACGCGCCGCCACTCCTACCTTGCGCACCTGGTCAACATCCCGCACCTCGTCGTGGCCATCAACAAGATGGATCTGGTCGACTATTCCAGGGATGTCTTCAACACGATCATGGCCGACTACCTCGACTTCGCGGCCAAGCTGGGCATCGAAGACGTGCATTTCATCCCGATGTCGGCGCTCAACGGCGACATGGTGGTCGAGCGCGGCGACCGGCTCGATTGGTACACCGGGCCGACTCTGCTCGACCTGCTGGAAACCGCCAGCGCCGCGCACGTCAATCACGAAGAGAATTTCCGTTTCCCGGTGCAATACGTCTGCCGCCCACAGGATTCGGCCAATCCCGAACTGCACGACTACCGTGGCTTTATGGGGCGCGTCGAGTCAGGCAGTATCGCCATCGGCGATGCAGTTGCCGTTCTGCCCTCGGGCCGCGAGTCGCGCATCAAGGACATCCGCGTCCTCGACGACTCACTGCCCCGGGCAATTGCCGAGCAATCGATCACGATCCTTCTGGAAGACGAGATCGACATCTCGCGCGGCGACATGATCGTCAAGACTGGCGAACAGCCCAACGTTACAAAGCAGTTCGACGCCATGCTCTGCTGGCTCTCCGAAACACCGCTCGACCCGCGCCGTAAGTACCTGATCCGCCACACCACGCGCGACAGCAAGGCCATGCTCGCCGGCATCGAATACCGTACCGACGTCAACACGATGGAACAGCAACCGGCGGACAGGCTGAACATGAACGACATCGCTCGAGTCAGCTTCAAGCTCGCACAGCCGATCTTCCCCGACGCCTATGCCACCAACCGGGAAACCGGCGCCTTCATCGTCATCGATGAGTCGTCCAACAACACGGTCGGCGCGGGGATGATTCTCTGATCCGTCGTAGTTGGTTTGGAACGCCTGATTCGGCCCGATAAAGTCTGCACGCTGTGTCGTACCGGCGATGCGCTGGTTATTGTGACGGAGTAGAAGGAATTCCGCAGCCGGAATTCCTTCGACATACGGAAACGCCAGAAGGCTCCGTCGATCTTTGATGGACGCAACCCGCTCGACCCGGTCTTCGTTCGCGATCAGGGAATCGATTAGCCAGCCATCGGGCGGTAGCAGGCAGCCGTCGGATCCCGCGGCTCACCGCCGGAGAGATATCCCCCTGACTCTTGGCGTAGAATGCACCGTCGTTTGATCTTACGCCACGGATTGGAATGCTCCCGAGCCAAAAGGACTCAGAACCGCTCTCCCGCCGTTCAGGACTCGCTGTCAAGAACGGTGGAGCACTGGCGGGCCTGCGCGTCCTGATTGCCGAACAGCATTTCACCGTGCGCATGTGGATGCGCGAGCAGATGTCGGTCATCGGAGCAACCTCGATCTCCATGGCCGCCAACGCATCGGAACTGATGCGCATGGCGCGGACCATCCCATTCGACATCGTCATCTGCGACCATCATCTGGACGAAAAGCGCGACGGCCAGCAACTGCTGGAGGAACTGCGCTTCCAACACATTCTTCCGCTGCGCAGCGTTTTCATCATCGCCACGGCGGAACGGAAATACAACCACGTTGTAGCGGCGGCCGAATTCGCCCCCGACGATTACCTCATCAAGCCGTACACCCCGGAGCAACTGGCCGTCCGGCTCGATCGATCGCTGCGCAAGAAGAAAGCCTTGCGACATGTCTTCGACCATCTGGAAGTCAATGATCAGGAAGCCGCTTTGGGGGCATGCGACCACGTTTTGAAACGGACACCGCGCTACGCCCTGGATGCCTTGAGGATCAAAGCGGAATCGCTGGTAACCTTGGGGCGCGTCGAAGAGGCCTCGGCCATCTATGAATCGATTGTCTCGACACGCGCCGTACCCTGGGCACGCATGGGCTACGCGATGACCCTGCAGCGCCAGAAGAAATTCAACGAGGCGATGGATGAGACTCAGCGCCTGAACGACGAGTACCCGGATTTCATATCCGTCTACGACATGCTGGCAAAAATGCACGAGCAGGCCGGTGACTATGGCAAAGCGATGGAGTGCCTCGAACGGGCGTCGACGATCACGTCGTCGAGCAATACCGAACGATTGAGAAAGATCGCCGACATTGCCGAAGCAGCTGGCGACCGGCCCAAGGTCATCAGTACCTTAAAGCGCGTCGTTGAACGTACGCGCAAGTCGTCAATGCTCAAGGTCGACGACTATCTCACGCTGACCCGCTCGCTACTCGAAGAAGAACGCGTCGATGAAGCGACCAAGGTGGCCGATGAGTTGCGTGTCGAAGCGCGTAACATCCAATCGGCGGAAATCGGAACCGAAGTCGCCGCGGCCATGGTTCATCGTGGCAAGGGGCAGATGGCGGAAGCGAAAAGATGCCTGGACAAGGTGTTCGCGCTGTTCGATCGAAACCCCGCCGAAGCAACCGACATGATGGCCGTCGAAATGGCCGAGGAAGCCGCGCTGCATGGCGAAGTCGAGCGGGCGGCGACCCTGATCGCCAAGATGTCCGTCAAATCGGCATTGCCGACCAGGATCAAGTCGCGATTGGACTCATGGTTCGGTTTCGGCAACGATGCGGCCCGAAGGGACTCCAAGTCGGAGACTGTCTCGCCCAAAGCGGTGCTCGCCGAACAGATCGTTCAATCGATGTCCGAATCGATTGCGCACTTGGACGAATACTGGTCCGAGGAAATAGCCGCCAAGGCCCGCGAGAAACTGATCGACGCCTTCACCCTGATGCCGCGCGACAAGCGCGTAATCAACGCGCATATCCGCTACAACTCGATAGCCGTCAAGCACGACGGAACACGCCACTCCCCGACGACACGAACGGACACTTGATTACGTCCGTCGATACCGCCGGTCACTTTGCGCCCCTGCGCAAGCGCAGCAAGCCGGTTAGCTCCACGTCCTGGATCAGCCGGATCTTGTGACTCTGGGCGAAACGCCGGGCATTCTCGGACACACCGCCAAGCGCCACATAAACCGCCTCGTTCCCACCCTGCGCTTGCCGTAGCGTGTCAAGTTCACGCAACGGCTCCACCCCGTGGCTGGCCGCCTTCCATCGTTTGCAGCAAACGAGCGTCACGCGGCCATCCTTGTCCAACTTGAGATCGGCCGCTCCGCTGACTCGCGATACGGCGAATCCGTCGCGCTGAAATGCTGCCTCGATGACCTCGGAAAATTCACGCCAAGACATCGCGGACACCGTTTCAACGGTCGATGCGACGCGCCCGGCACCCGGAACGCGCAGTTGCTTCCAGGCGGCAAGAACGCCGGTAAATAAGAAAGGTATGGTCACCGATAGCGCGGGAAGGAAGTATTCCTCGGGCGCAAAGAATTTTGCCAACAGAGCCATCACCCCGGCCAGGGCAATGCTGACCCACCAGCGGGAACGCAGCAGGACGGCGAACAACGACTTGTCGGACATTTTCAGGCGCACGGGAAGGCTCTCTCTCGGCAATAGCGGTTAATTGATCTGATCCAACTGGATCGGCAACCGGTTACGCGACCTCCGCGTCACCCGGGCCTTTTTTCATCACCTTGCCCTCGGCAGCTCGCTGCTTGCGCACTTCCTTCGGATCGGCGATCAGGGGACGGTAGATTTCGACTCGGTCCCGGTCGCGCAGCGCCGAATCCGGTTTCGTCAGTTTGGCGAATACGCCCAGTTTGTTCTTCGCCAGATCGATTTCGGGGTATTTCTGGAGTATCCCCGAGGACTCGATGGCCTGCCGGACGGTGGCTCCCTCGGTCAATTTCACGGTCAGTAGCTCCTGCTTGTCCGGCAGGGCATAAACCACCTCTACACTGATCTGCTCAGGCATTCGATGCTCCATAAACCTGGTTGGCCCGTTTCACGAAGGCTTCGACGAACGTGCCCGTAATCTGGCTGAAAACGGGACCGATGATCTTCTCGAACAGCTTGCTCGAGAACTCGTAGGACAACTGGAATTCGACCTTGCACGCGTGTTCGGCCAGTGGCTTGAATCTCCAGCCCCCCTCCAAGCGGCGGAACGGCCCGTCTACCAATTTCATGCCCATCCAGAACGGGATTTCCTTGGTATTCTCGGTGGTGAAATGCGACTTGATGCTGTGGAAGTTGATATGCAACGTGGCCACGGTCCGGTGCTCGTCACGATAGTCGACACGCGTTTCGCTGCACCAGGGCAGAAAACGCGGGTAACTCTCGACATCATCGACGAGATCGAACATCTGCTGCGCTGAGTGCTCGATCAGTACGGATTTTTCAACCAAGGGCATCGTCAGCCGGATCCTTCGAATCCTGTAGAATTGGCGATTCTAGCATCCTCGTCGCGAATCCCGCCGGAAACACAGACATGAGCATCATCTCCAACAAGAAAGCATTCCACGACTTTTTCGTCGAAGAGCAATTCGAAGCCGGGATCGTGCTGGAAGGCTGGGAAATCAAGGCCATTCGCGCCGGACGGGCGAACATCAAGGAATCCTACGTAATCGTCCGCGATGGCGAGGTGTTCATTTTCGGCATGCACATCACCCCGCTGACCCAGGCATCGACGCACGTCAAGCCCGATCCGGTGCGCACCCGCAAGTTGCTGTTGCACGCCACGCAGATCAGCAAGCTGATCGGCAAGGTCGAGCGCGCCGGATTTACGCTCGTGCCGCTGGATCTGCACTATCAGCGCGGCAGGGTCAAGGTGGAAATCGGCCTGGCCAAGGGCAAGAAACAGCACGACAAACGCGATGCGGAGAAAGAACGCGACTGGAACCGCGAAAAGGCGCGCCTGATGCGCACCAAGGTGTAACTCAGGAAGTCCCGCTCAGCCGCTGGCGCACCGTTTCGAAAAGGCAAACGGCAGCGGCCGCCGCCACATTGAGAGATTCCGTCTTTCCCGGCATCGGTATGTGTACCCGCCGCGTCGCAAGCTCCGCCACCTCCCCGCTGACACCTTGCCCTTCACTGCCGAACACCCAAGCGACAGAGCTTCCGAGGTCGAGTGAATGCAGCGCTTCCGAGGCTTCCAGGACGGTGGCAAGGGACTGCCCCCGATAAGCTGCCAGGAACGCCGGCAAATCGCTGCTTTCGTGAATGTCGAGCAGAAAATGGGCTCCCATGGCTGCCCGCAGGGTTTTCGGCGACCACGCCTGAGCGCACTCCGGCGAGAGCAGCACCTGCCGGAACCCGGCCGCCGCTGCGGTGCGCAGGATTGATCCGAGGTTGCCCGGATCCTGAACACCATCGAGCAAAACGGCATCGGCCTCCCGATTGAGTCCATGCACGCTGCGAGGACGCATGGCAATGGCCATGATGCCGCTGGGAGTGTCAACCGTCGCCAGTTCGGCAAACAAAGCATCTGCAAGAGCTGTCACCCGTCGCCCAGGGGCATATTCCTCCAGAAATCGTGCGATCTCGTCTCGCAACACTGCGACTTCGCTGACGACCACCTCCTCGGGATGGCCGAAGGCATTGACATAACTCTCGATCAGATGCATTCCGTCGAGAACGATGCGACCGGCTTTGCGCCTCTCCCGGCTGCTGTGGCACAGCTTCTTCAGGTCACGGAAATGCGCGTTGTCGCGCGACACGATGTGCTTCATAGCAGCGACAGTTGCGCAACGGGGGCATAGCTGCGCCGATGCACCGGGCTGGCCCCGTGCTGGCGCAAGGCTTGCAGGTGGAACGCTGTCGGATAGCCCATGTGCCGGTCGAAACCGTACATCGGATAATCGGCATGCAAGAGCAGCATGCCGGCATCGCGCACAGTCTTGGCCAGGATCGACGCGGCGGCAATCGATGCAACCTTGCCGTCGCCGCCGACAATCGCTTCCGCCGGACAATCGAGCTGAGGGCAACGATTACCGTCGATCACGGCCCTCTCCGGCCGGATCGCGAGCCCCTCCACTGCCCGCCTCATGGCCAGCAGGCTGGCCTGCAGGATATTGATGCGGTCGATTTCCTCGACACTGGCCTCGGCCACAGACCAGGCCAGCGCCTTGGCGCGAATCTCTAGGGCCAGCGCCTCGCGGCGTTTCGCCGAGAGTTTCTTGGAGTCATTTAACCCGGGAATCGGATTTTGCGGATCGAGGATCACTGCTGCGGCTACCACAGGCCCGGCCAATGGCCCGCGGCCAGCCTCATCGACACCGCACACGAAGCCGTCAGGCAGCAGCAGGGGCCGCATTTTTCCGCATTTCTGCAGGCAGACAGCCAAGAACCGCCTCCGCAGCCTTCTCGGCGGTATTCTGCTTGAGCTGCAAGTGGATTTCCCTGAAGACCTCGCCGATCCTAATGCAGGTTTCCTTGTCGCCCAGAAAGTTCAACAGGGCTTGGGCGAGATTCTCGGGAGTTGCGTCGTCCTGGATGAACTCGGGAACGACGAATTTCCCGGCAAGGATATTCGGCAATCCGACATACGGCAGATAACCCATGTGCCGCATCAGACGATACGAGAGCGGCGCCATCTTGTAGACAATGGCCATCGGCCGCTTGAGCAACGCTGCCTCCAGCGTCGCCGTCCCGCTCGCCACCAGCACCGCATCGGAAGCCATCATCGCTTCGTGCGCATGCCCGAACAGCAGGCGAATCGGCAGTTCCCGCGCCTGGCATCTATATAGCGCCGCCTCGAACAGCAAGCGCGTTTCGCGCGTCGCCATCGGCACCAGAAACTGAGCGTTCGACACCTTCCGGTGAATCAGCTTGGCCGTTTCGATGAACGTGTCGGCCATGTATTCGAGTTCGGATTGCCGGCTGCCGGGCAACAGCGCAAAAACCGGCTGCTGTGGCGAGAGTTCCAACAATTCCCGCGCCTTGTCTCGACAATCCTCTACCGGCAACATGTCTGCGAGGGGGTGCCCCACGTAGCTGACCGGAATACCTTCCTTTTCGTAAAGCAACGGCTCGAAGGGAAACAGCGCCAGAATCCTGGACACCGAGTCGCCTATCTTGTGGATGCGCTTGCCGCGCCAAGCCCAGATCGAAGGGCTTACGTAGTGGATAGCCGGCACACCGCGCCGCTTCAGCGATTTCTCCAGCACCAGGTTGAAATCCGGCGCGTCCACCCCGATGAAGACGTCCGGCGGATCTGACAGCAAACGGCGTTTCACGTCGTTGCGTATCCCCGAAATTTCTCGGTAGTGCTTGAGCACCTCGACGTAACCGCGGACCGCCAGAGTCTCCAACGGAAACCACGCCTTGAACCCCTGCCCCATCATTTTGGGGCCGCCAATGCCGAAGAACTCGGCATTCGGCAGCTTCGCCCGGATCGCCTGGATCAGGTGGCTGGACAGCAGATCGCCCGATGCCTCGCCTGCCACCATGGCGACCCGCACAACACGTGAGGTCATCGGATAATGCCGCGCTTCGATACCGACAGGAAATCAAGAATCGGCTGGATCTCAGGACAGCTCGTGACGTCCTCTTCCAACTTGGACCGCGCCTCTTCCAGCGTCAGTCCGGACTTGTAAAGAGTCCGGTAGGCGCGCTTCAGACCCAACAACGCCTCGGACGAGAAACCACGACGCTTCAGCCCTTCGGCGTTGATTCCGTAAGGCGAAGCCGAGTTCCCGGCGGCCATTACGTACGGTGGAACGTCCTGGAGTACGACTGTGCCGACGGCCGTCATGGTGTGCGAACCGATGCGGCAGAACTGGTGCACGCCTGTGTAGCCGCCCAGGATCGCCCAGTCGTCAACGTGAACGTGCCCGGCTAATTGCGAGTTGTTGGCGAAGATCGTGCGGTTTCCGACCTGGCAGTCATGCGCAATATGCACATAGGCCATGATCCAGTTGTCGCTACCGACGCGCGTAACGCCGGCATCCTGCGCTGTTCCGAGATTGAAGGTGCAAAACTCGCGGATCGTGTTGCGATCGCCGATTTCGAGACGAGTCGGCTCACCGGCGTATTTCTTGTCCTGGGGCACCTCGCCGATCGAGTTGAACTGGAAGATCCGGTTGTCGCAACCGATCCGGGTATGTCCCGAAATCACGACATGCGGACCAATCCAGGTATTGTCTCCGATCTCGACGTGCTCACCGATGATGGAATACGGACCGACGCTGACCCCGCCTCCAAGCTTGGCGCCAGGATGAATGATTGCCGTAGGATGAATCATTTTTTTGCCCTGGCCGCGATCAGGCCACGTCGCGCTTGGCGCACATCAGTTCGGCTTCGGCGACGACCTCGCCATCGACCCTGGCTTCAGCCTTGTACTTCCAGATGCCCCGCATCTGACGCGCGATCTCGACGTGCAGATGGAGTTGGTCGCCCGCCATCACCGGCTTCTTGAAGCGTGCGTTGTCGATACCGACGAAGTAGAAAACCGAGTTCTCGTCGGGCAACGATCCCATGGTCTTGAACGAAAGGATCCCGGCAGCCTGCGCCAGCGCCTCCATGATCAGCACTCCGGGTAATACCGGGTGATGAGGAAAGTGCCCGACAAAGAACGGCTCGTTGATCGTTATGTTCTTGTAGGCATGGAGAAACTTCCCCGGCTCAAAATCAACCACCCTATCCACCAGAAGAAACGGATAGCGGTGAGGAAGGTGTTTGAGTATTTCGTGAATATCCATTGTATTCAAGATCTTTTCTCCATTAGTTCGAGTTTTTTCTCAAGTTCGGACACCCGCTCGGCGAGCTTCGCAAGACGCTTGATCTGCGCCGCGTTCTGCAACCACTCGTCGTGCGACTCCAAAGGAAAAATACTGGTGTATTGACCAGGCAGGCGAAGGCTCTTGGTAACCATCGTGCCTGCAGAGATATGAACATCGTCCGCCAGTTCAAGGTGGCCGACGATCATGCCGGCGCCTCCGATCGTGCAGCGTTGCCCGATCCGGGTGCTTCCCGCAATCCCGACACAGCCGGCCATCGCCGTGTGATTGCCGATCACCACGTTGTGGGCAATCTGGATCTGGTTATCGAGTTTGACTCCGTCGCCGATGACCGTATCGTCCAATGCGCCACGATCAATCGACGTGTTGGCTCCGATCTCGACATCATCGCCAATAAGCACGCGGCCGATCTGCGGAATTTTCACCCAGGTGTCGCCTTCCTTGGCGAAACCGAATCCGTCGCTACCGATTACCGCACCGGACTGCACAATGGCACGCTTGCCGATCACGCAGTCGCGATAGACGACCACATTCGGATACAGAACCGAATTCTCCCCGATCGAAACGCCGTCCCCGACAACGCAGCCAGGATAAAGCGTCACGTGCTCCCCTATCACCACGCCCTTGCCGATCACAACATTCTCGCCAACACTAGCGCTCGCCGGCAAATCGCTCTGAGCAACGGCGCTCGGATGGACACCACGCGGCCTGGCATCGGGCGGATTCAGGAGACCGACGACGCGGGCGTAATAGGCATAGGAATTGGGGTGGATAATCTTCGGCAACGAAGTGTCGCCCGCGAATTTCGGCGGCACGATGACGGCGGACGCGCCAGTGGACTGCAGTTGTTGGCGATATTTCGGATTGGCGAGGAAAGCAATTTCACCAGACTGCGCCGAGACCAGCGTAGCCACTTGGGAAATAACGACGGAACCATCGCCCTCCAGCTGCCCACCCAATCGTGCAACAATCTCGTCGAGCCGCCACCCTCCCTGCTTCGTCACGTCGCTTACTTGCTATCGGCGGCCAAGGCCTTGATGATCTTCTCGGTGATGTCGAGTTTCGGACTGGCCCAGACGACATCCTGAACGATCAGATCGAATTTTTCCGTTTCGGCGAGTTGCTTGATCGCCTTGTTGGCTTTCTCGATGATCGCTGCGTTTTCTTCATTCTGGCGAAGATTGAGATCCTCGCGGAACTCACGTTGCTTGCGCTGAAATTCCCGGGAAAGCTCGTTCAATTCCTTTTCTTTGGCACGCCTATCCGTTTCAGTCATCGTAACGGCATTCTTTTCAAGCGACTGCTGCAAGCCCTGCAGTTGCTTGGCCATACCCTGCAATTCCTGGTCGCGCCGCGAGAATTCCGCTTCAATCTTTTTTGCCGCTTTCACGGCCGTAGGAGCGTCACGGAAGATTCTTTGTGTATTGACGTAGCCAATCTTCACCGATTCGGATGCCGACACATACGACACTGGCAGCGATACCATCAACGCAACCAGAAACGTGGCAAATTTCATGTTCAAGCGGTTTCTCCTAGACTAAAACATTGTTCCCATCTGGAACTGGAAAATTTGGATGTTATCACTTTTCTGCTTGTTCAGCGGTTCCGCCACGCTGAATTTGAGAGGTCCCAGCGGTGACAACCAAGTCGCGGCTAAACCGACCGACATGCGGACTGGTCCGCTGTCATAAACCCCGGCCCGCTTTTCTTCATCAGAAGTCACCTGCCCCGCATCAAAGAACGGACCAAAGCGCATCGATTTGTCCACACCGAAGCCAGGCACCGGCATCGTCAACTCGGCATTGAAGATATAACGCCGCGTGCCGCCCAAGCGCACTTCATCCCCATTGCTGTCAAGTTCGTATGGACCGAGGCTGGCTGTATCGTAGCCACGTACCGAGCCCACTCCGCCAGCATAGAAGTTCTTGAAGAAGGGCAACTGCTGACCACTCAATCCCTTGGCGTATCCCGCTTCACCGTTCAGCATGAGCACCATTTTCTGCGACACGGGGAAGAAGCGTTGATGCTGATATGTCGCCTTGTAATAGCGCAGATCACCGCCCGGACTGACCTCAAATGCGGCCTTCTGGTAAGTTCCGCGCGTCGGGTTGATTACGCTGTCTTTGCCATCGCTGACCCAGCCGACGGTCAGGGGCACAGAGAGATTGCCACAGGTGTTTTCGTTGGGGCCACAGAACGTCTTGACGAAGTCCGTATATTGCAGCGGCGTATCCGGATCGTTCAAGTCGATCTCGACCTTCGTGTAATCGACCGCCGCCCCGAAATTGATCGATTGTCTTTCGCCGATCGGGATCCCGAACTTGATCCCTCCACCGGTCGATTCCGTCTTATAAACGTAGCCCAGCGAGGTCGGGTCTGTTTTCCGATGATAGACATCGAAACCCTGGCTAACGCCATCCACCGTAAAATAAGGATTGTTGTAGGAAAGTCCGATCGCCCGGTTTATCTTGCCAGTCCCAACCTGCACGGCCACGAACTTCCCGCTACCGAATATATTGGCTTGCGAAATCGAACCCGATAGCATGACCTTCTCGGACTGCGAAAAACCGGCGCCAAGACTGATATTGCCGGTCGATTTTTCGGTCACATTGTAGTTGACGTCGATCTGATCCGTCGTTCCCGGCACTGGCGGTGTCTCGACCGTCACTTCCGAAAAATAATCGGTTTTGTCGATACGCTGCTTCGATCGTTTGACCTTCTCGTCATCGTACCAGGCACCTTCCATTTGCCGGCTTTCCTGCCTGACTACCTCGTCCCGCGTCTTTGTGTTGCCGCCAATGTTAATGCGGCGAACGTACACTCTTTTTCCCGGGTCGACGAACACGGTAAACGCAACCTGCCGCTTTTCCTTGTCAACCTCCGGAGCCGCGTTAACGTTGGCGAATGCATAGCCCGTAGCAGACAGCTTGTCGCTAATGGCCTTCGTGCTTTGATTGAGATTCTCCCGTGAAAACACATCCCCCGGCTTGACCTTCATAGCTTTCCGGAATTCCTCCTCGGGAAGAATGAGGTCGCCAGCCAACTTCACCGATGAGACGATATAACGTTCGCCTTCGGAAACGCTGATCGTTATGTAGATATCCTTTTTATCCGGGCTGATCGAGACCTGTGTGGATTCGATGTTGAACTCCAGGAACCCCCGATTTAGGTAGAAGGACCGCAACGTTTCGAGGTCAGCAGAAAGTTTCTGCTTGGAGTACTGGTCGTTCTTGGTATACCAGCTGATCCAGTTGGGCGTCTGCAACTGGAAAGTATCCAGCAGATCCTTTTCCTTGAATGAGTTGGCGCCGACGATATTGATCTGTCTGATCAACGCCGAATCGCCTTCTTCAATATTGAAATTGATGGCCACACGGTTGCGCTCAAGGGGTGTGATGGTCGTCGTCACGGTCATCGAGTACTTGCCACGCGTCAAGTACTGCCTTTTCAGCTCCTGTTCAGCGCGTTCCAGCATGCTGCGATCGAAGGAGCGGGACACGGCAAATCCGGCCTCCTTCAATCCTTTGATCATCTGATCCTTGTCGAACTCCTTGAGACCCACGAAATCGATCTGGGCAATCGCGGGGCGCTCCTCGACCATCACGACCACCACCGGCCCTTCGATCTCGATACGCACATCCTTAAAAAACCCTGTTGCAAACAGAGCCTTGATCGCCTGAGCCGCTTTCTCGTCGGTCATCGTGTCGCCGACCTTGACCGGGAGATAGGAAAATACCGTTCCCGCCTCAGTCCGCTGGATGCCCTCAACCCGAATATCCTTGACCGTAAAAGGCTCAAAAGCACATGCAACGGATACGGACAGCGCGGCGATAGCGCCGACAAGCAGGTTTCTCTTCATGGGTCAGCCAGGAATCAATCGAGTAAGGTCATTGTAGAAAGCAAACGCCATCAGTATCAGGATCAGTGCCAGGCCGATTTTCTGACCGATGGCCATCCATTGCTCGGAGAGTGGCTTGCCCCTTATGATTTCCGCGACATAATACAGTAAATGGCCGCCGTCCAGAATCGGGACAGGCAACAGGTTGAGCACAGCCAGACTGATGCTCACCAGTGCCAGGAATTTGAGATAGTGGCTCGCGCCGAGTTTCGCCGATTGACCAGCATAGTCCGCGATGGTCACCGGGCCGCTGATGTTCTTCCAGGAGACTGCGCCTGTCAGCATCCTGCCCATCATCTGCAGACTGAACGTGGATTTATCCCAGGTCTCATTGAGCGCCTTGCCCAATGCCGGAAGAAATTCGTACTGGACCGTGATCAGCAACTCCTGCCTGGGAAATGCTGCGTCATTGACAGCTGCGCCAATTTGCCCGATCCGTACCCCCTGCCTTTCTACCTCAAGAGGTGTTACTTGCACCGACATCGTCTCACCTGCACGCATGAAGTACACGGTGAGACGTATCGAGGGGGAAGCGCGAACCATGGAAACCACGTCGGCCCACGTTGAGATCTGTTTCCCGTTAATGCCAGTTATCCTGTCCCCCGATGCCAGACCGGCAATCTCAGCCGGACTTCCTGGGCTGATCTTGCCTATTTCGGGCGGATAGTCCGGTCGGAAAAACGTCAAGCCAAGCTGCTCTAAGGGATCGCCGCTCTCGCCTTCATTCGTGGTCGCCGCCAGATCAATACGACGGAAATTGATTTCGTTGTGGAGATTGATGACTTCCAGGTCTATGGCGCCTCGCCCGGCCATCTTTCGCAGCAGGATCCAGCGCATGTCGGACCAGGTCACAACCTCCTCACCGGCGATCTTGAGCACCCGTTCACCATTCTCTATGCCCGCTACCGCTGCCGGGCTGGCAGCGATTGGAGCACCCAGGACAGGACGAAGCTCCTCCATCCCGTGCATGAACAAGCCCCAATAGACGAATACCGCAAGCAGTAAATTGGCCACAGGTCCGGCTACCACGATAGCGATGCGCTTCCACACGCTCTGCCGATTGAATGCGCGATGCGATTCTTCGGGGGCGACATCGCCTTCGCTCTCATCGAGCATCTTGACATAGCCGCCCAGCGGAAACAGGCCTATCGACCATTCGGTGCGATCACGCCCGATCTGCCGAATCAGCACAGGACGACCGAATCCCACCGAGAACCGCAGCACCTTGACGCCAGCCAAGCGGGCGACCACATAGTGTCCAAGCTCATGTACGACAATCAGCAACCCTAGCAGCACACCGAAAGCCGCCAGGTAATAAAGAAAATCGTTCATCTGTTGTTTGCTTGTTCAATCACCGATTCGGCAATTCTGCGTGCTTCCGCATCTGCTGCAAGAACATCGGTCAATGAAACTAGCTTCGTTGCCGGCGCCCGATCCATCACCAAGGCAATCACTCGAGAAATTGCGGTAAAGCCTATTCTTCCGTCGAAGAATGCCTGAACAGCGATTTCATTGGCCGCATTCAATGTTGCCGGTGAACTATTGCCTTCCTTCAGCGCACGATAGGCCAGTTGCAGACATGGGAAACGATCGAAGTCGGGCCGTTCGAAATGCAAGGAAGCGACTTTGAACAGGTCCAGCGGATCAACGCCGGACGGGATTCTTTCCGGATAGGCCAAAGCATGCGCAATCGGAGTACGCATATCGGGATTGCCGAGTTCAGCAATCACGGATCCATCGACATATTGAACCAGTGAATGAACTACGCTTTGCGGATGTACGACGACCTGGATTTTTTCCGCCGGGACATTGAACAACCAATGGGCTTCGATCATTTCCAGTCCTTTGTTCATCATCGTCGCCGAATCGACCGATATCTTTCGCCCCATGACCCAGTTGGGGTGAGCGCAGGCTTGCTCCGGCGAAACATTCTCCAGCGCCTCGAGCGGAGTGTTGCGGAACGGACCTCCCGACGCCGTAAGCAACAGGTTTTGCACGCCACTTTTGCACAGGTCACCCGCATAATCTTGCGGAAGCGACTGGAATATCGCGTTGTGTTCGCTATCGATGGGTAGGAGGGTCGCTCCATATTCCCTGACCGCCCGCATGAAGACCGGCCCGGCCATGACCAAAGCTTCCTTGTTGGCGAGCAATATTTTCTTGCCAGCCACCGCCGCCGCCAAGGTCGGGGGCAACCCGGCAGCCCCAACAATGGCGGCCATTACGGTATCGACTTCAGGCAATCCCGCCATGCGCACCAAGGCGTCCGGCCCGGATTCCACCGAAGTCGGACATTCGGCCGCCTGCAGGCGCATTCGCAATTCAGACGCCAAGACGGCATTCTTTACGACCGCATACCGCGGTCGAAACTCGAGGCATTGGTCGAAAAGGCGATCGAGCTGGCTGTGCGCGCACAGCGCCACCACCTGGTAACGCCGGGGATGCTGCCGGATGACATCAAGCGTACTGACGCCAATCGAGCCGGTTGATCCAAGAATCGTAAGGTTTTGCACCATCGTCAGAAGTCGTTGCTAAACCAAACCAGCGCAACCAATGGCAAAGTCGAAGTGAGACTATCGATTCGGTCCAGGACACCCCCGTGACCAGGTAGCGCATTGCTGCTGTCTTTCATACCGACTTGCCGTTTGAGCATGGATTCAAAAAGATCTCCGACGACACTGACCGCCGCCAGAATCACAAGAACGAACGCGAGCATCAGACGGTTTTCCGCCAGCACTTGAGGCAACCGTGATCCCAACAGCAATCCGTAGAGAACGACAGCTAGAGCTCCGCCAACCGCGCCTTCCCAGGTCTTCCCCGGACTGATAGTCGGTGCCAGCTTGTGACGCCCGACGGCCCGCCCCGAAAAATAGGCGGCGATATCGGCCAACCAGACCACCGCCACGATAGCCAGCAACGGAACAATTCCCAACAGGCGGAGTTGAACTAGTGCCAACCAGGCCGGCAGAATCACGACCATCCCTGTTAAACAACCGACAAGGGGACTCTGCAATGACCAGCGACATCGCAGCCACAACGGAACAACGAGCAGCCAGAATGCTCCAGCCGGAAAATAGAACCATCTGCCGACAAGCCAAACCTCGGAAAACTGGCCATTCAATCCAAGAGCAGATGGAAACTTCACCGTGATGCCGGCGCATATGGCGATCATCGCCACGCCAAGCGCCAGCCGGGAGATCCCCGGCTGTTTCATCAGCGCCCCCCACTCCCAGAATGCAACGGCAGCAACCAGGGCTGTAACAACGATCCAGCCAAGGGTGGGCAAGAAAATAAGCGCGGCAAAAAACGCGGCAAACAGAAAAATCGCGGTAACGATCCGCGTCTTAAGCATCGATCTTTACATCCGTGGAACAGCCTGCTCCGGCACCATCGGCAACGATATCGCCATGGCGCACACCGGAGGGATTTTCGCTCAACTGTTCGCTCGTTCGCCCGAATCGACGCTCCCGTTGCTGATACGAGGCAATTGCCTTGTCGAAAGCAGCCGAGTCGAACTCAGGCCACAGCGTGTCAGTGAAATAGAGTTCCGAATAGGCAAGCTGCCATAACAGAAAATTGCTGATTCGCTCTTCCCCGCCGGTACGTATGAACAGGTCCGGTTCCGGCGCGTAACTCATGGACAAATACGACGCCAAGTCGTCCTCGTTCCATCCATCTGCTTTTTCAGGGTTTTCGCGAATCATCCGATTGACCGCCTGAAGTATGTCCCAGCGCCCTCCGTAATTGGCTGCAATGCTCAGAGTTAACTTGGTATTAGCAGAAGTTTGCTGCTCGGATGCTCGAATCAGTGCACGCAGATCCGGATCGAATCTCGACAGGTCGCCAATGATCTTCAGGCGAACACCGTTACGTCCCAGCTTGGAAACCTCCTGATTCAAGGCGCGCGCAAACAACTGCATGAGCAACGTAACTTCCTCGGTTGGGCGGCGCCAGTTTTCCGAACTGAACGCAAAAAGCGTCAAGTATTCGATTCCCCGCTCGAGACAATACCTGACCGCATCGCGCACCGTTTCCACACCACGGGTATGCCCGGCAAACCGGGGAAGGAAACGCTTTTTTGCCCACCGGCCGTTACCATCCATGATGATGGCGACATGACGCGGCACCCGCCCCGTATCGGGAATGGTCCGGGTGGAACTCTTGAAGGAAACCATCTGCCAGATCCTCGAGGCAGTCAGATGGCCATCAGTTCAGTTTCTTTCTGCGAGAACTGCTTGTCGACCTCGGCGACGTATTTGTCGGTAAGTTTCTGGATCTCATCCTGTGCACGACGCTCGTCATCCTCAGAGCATTCCTTCTTCTTGAGGAGATCCTTCAATGTTGCATTGGCATCACGACGCAGGTTGCGCATCGCCACCCGTGCGTTCTCGCACTCATGCTTGACGACCTTGATCAGATCACGACGACGCTCCTCCGTCAATGCAGGCATCGGAACCCGGATCAATTCGCCTTGGGAGGCTGGATTCAAACCCAGGTCGGAATCGCGAATCGCCTTTTCGACTTTTGGAGCCATGCCTTTTTCCCAGGCTTGGACACCCAGTGTCCGAGGATCAATGACGGTAATGTTGGCAACGGTATTCACCGGGACCATCGAGCCGTAATAATCCACTAGCACGTGATCCAACAGACCGATATGCGCCCGGCCCGTGCGAATCTTTGCCAAGTCGATGCGAAGTGCTTCCAGCGACTTCTGCATCTTGTGTTCGGTACTTTTCTTTACATCGGCAATCGACATCTCACTCTCCCTCAGCAATACACCAGAGTGCCTTCATTTTCGCCAAGAACAACCCTCTTAAGTGCGCCTGCCTTGAAAATGGAAAAGACCTTGATCGGCAGCTTCCGGTCGCGACACAACGCAAAGGCCGTAGTATCCATGATGGCAAGATTTCTGGAAATAGCTTCGTCGAAGCTGATCTTGTCGAATCGCGTGGCAGATGGATCTTTCTTCGGGTCGGCTGTGTAGATGCCGTCGACCTTCGTTGCCTTGAGCACGATCTCGGCTCCGATTTCGGCCCCGCGCAGCGCAGCCGCCGTATCGGTGGTAAAGAACGGATTGCCGGTACCACCAGCAAAAATGACGGTGCGCCCCTGCTCCAGATAGCGTATGGCGCGACCGCGAATATACGGCTCGACGACCTGTTCGATATTGAAGGCCGACTGGACCCGGGCGACGATTCCCGCGACCCGCATGGCGTCCTGCAACGCCAGCCCGTTCATCACGGTTGCCAACATTCCCATGTAATCGGCTTGTGCACGATCCATGCCGCGCGCGGCCGGTGCCACACCGCGAAAAATATTGCCACCGCCAATGACCACGCCAACCTGCACCCCCATATCGACAACGCTTTTGACTTCGTTGACGATATCGGCGATTGTCTGATGGTTGATGCCATAAGAATCAGCACCCATCAGCGCTTCGCCTGACAGTTTCAGCAAAATGCGCTTGAACTTGGGAGTTTCGACTTCGGCCATGGCGGTGTTTTCCCTTCAGACTCGTCAGTTCTTTGCAGCCGCAGCTTGGGCAGCGACTTCAGCGGCAAAATCATTGGACCGCTTTTCCAGCCCTTCGCCAACCACGTAAAGCGTGAAACTGGCAACCGATGCACCTTTGGCCTTGAGCAGTTGCTCGATTGTCTGCTTGCCGTCTTCGGCCTTCACGAAAACCTGAGCAAGCAGAGTCACGTCCTTCAGATACTTCTGAACCGTACCTTCGGCGATCTTTTCCAGCATGGCTTCCGGCTTGTTGTCCGCCCGAGCCTTCTCGATCGCGATACGACGTTCGGTTTCCAGCAATTCGGCAGGAACGCCATCGGCGTTCAGGGCCTTCGGCTTTGAAGCCGCGATGTGCATGGCCAGATCCTTGCCCAGTTGCTCGTCACCGCCAACCAGATCCAGAAGAACACCGATCTTGGCGCCGCCATGGATGTAGGAAACCAGCCTGCCCTTGGCTTCCACCCGCACGAAACGGCGAATGGACATGTTCTCGCCGATCTTGCCGACAAGAGCGGTACGAGTCGACTCGACGGTCCCTTCGCCCATCGGCAAAGCCGAGAGCGCAACTGCATCGGCCGGATTGTTCTTCGCCACCAAATCGGCGCACGTCTTCGTCAATGCCTGGAACTCGTCATTCTTGGCAACGAAATCAGTCTCACAATTGACTTCGATGATCGCACCTTGTTTGCCATCTGCCGAAATGCTGACGGCAACCAGGCCTTCCGCGGTGATCCGGGCAGCAGCCTTGGTTGCCTTGTTGCCCAACTTGACCCGCAGGATCTCCTCGGCCTTTCCCATATCGCCATCGGCTTCAGTCAGGGCCTTCTTGCACTCCATCATCGGCGCATCGGTCTTTGCGCGCAGTTCTGCCACCATGCTTGCGGTAATAGCCGCCATTTTTCATCTCCACTTGCAGACACGGCCGGAAAACCGGCCGCACCCTATTGAAACAATTAGTCAAAATCGCTTGCGGTCAGCACATCCTTGAGGCATGCAAATGACGAATCACTCGGACTCCTCGACGAATTCGTCGGACGAGGTTGCCGCAATGATATCCTCGACGAACTGGCTGCGCCCTTCAAGAACCGAGTCAGCGACGCCACGAGCGTAAAGGCGAATGGCGCTGGACGAGTCGTCGTTGCCCGGAATCACGTAATCAACACCTTCCGGCGAATGATTGGTATCCACGACGGCAATGACTGGGATTCCCAGCTTGTTGGCCTCGGAGATGGCGATCTTGTGGTAGCCGACATCGATCACGAAAAGAGCGTCGGGCAACGTATTCATTTCCTTGATGCCACCGATGGACTTTTGCAGCTTGGCCAACTCGCGCTGCATCATCAACGCTTCCTTCTTGCCAAGCTTATCCAGGGAACCATCTTCCACCATGGTTTCCATTTCCTTGAGACGCTTGGTGGACTGCTTGATCGTCTTGAAATTGGTCAGCATCCCGCCCAGCCAGCGCTGATCGACGTAAGGCGACGCGCAGCGCGCAGCCTCCTCGGCGATGATATCGCGCGCCTGGCGCTTGGTACCAACGAATAGAATCGTGCCTTTGTTCGCAGAGAGCTTGCGTACGAAAGCCATGGCTTCGTTGTACTTGGCAAGCGTCTTCTCGAGGTTGACAATATGGATCTTGCTCCGGGCACCGAAGATGTACTGTGCCATCTTGGGGTTCCAAAAGCGAGTTTGATGGCCGAAATGAACGCCGGCCTCCAGCATCTGACGCATTGTTGCGGACATAATCTATTTCCTTTAAGGGTTGAACCACCATTCGCCGACCTACGCCCGTCTCGCGACGGACACCCTTGAACAGACGAATGTGAGAATTTAGCGAAAAACAACCAAGGTGGCCGATTTCCGCTGGAAACTGCAAACTACCCAGCCTGCAGAGCCAGCGATTTTACATCAACATCGACGAATCACAAAACGCTCGCCGATCGATTTCAAGCACCAGACGTAAAAAAGGCTCCATCAATCGATGAAGCCTTTTTCTGCAACATCAAGCGCGATCAGTCTTGCCGATCAACCCAGACGCGAGATGAAGTAACCGGCACAAACTGCTGTTCCGATAACCCCCGCAACGTTCGGGCCCATCGCATGCATCAGCAGGAAGTTGCCCTTGTCGTACTGGGCGCCAACCACCTGAGAAACACGGGCTGCCATCGGCACCGCCGACACGCCGGCCGAACCGATTAGCGGATTGACCGGGTTCTTCGGCGACATCTTGTTCATCAACTTGGCCAGCAGCACACCGCCAGCGGTCGAGAAACCAAAGGCCACCACGCCCATGGCGATGATCATCAGCGTCTTCGGACTAAGGAAATTCGCTGCATCCATGGTCAGGCCAACGGACGTCCCCAGGAAGATCGTCGTGATGTTGATGATCTCGTTCTCCGCCGACTTGGACAGACGGCTAACACACTTCGATTCACGCATGATGTTGCCGAGCATGAGCATGGCGATCAGCGCAGAGGCCGGCGGAACCACCAGACACACGACGACCATGACCACGACCGCAAACAGGATACGCTCGAGCATGCCCACGTGACGCAGCGTCTTCATGCGGATCTTGCGTTCTGCGTCGGTGGTCAGTGCCTTCATGATCGGCGGCTGAATCAGCGGCACCAGCGACATGTAGCAGTACGCAGCCACGGCGATCGGCCCAAGCAGATGCTGCGCAAGCTTGTTGGCGGTAAAGATCGAGGTCGGACCGTCCGCACCACCAATAATACCGATGGAAGCACCTTCACCCGGCGTAAACATGCCACTAAGCACAGCACAGAACATCGTCACGAAGATCCCGAGCTGAGCCGCGGCGCCCAGAAACAGCGTGCGCGGATTAGCGATCAGCGGACCAAAATCGGTCATTGCGCCCACGCCGAGGAAAATGATCGGCGGGAACAGTTCGAGGTGGATACCCTGCGACAAGTAGTAGTACAAGCCACCCGGTACATTGACCAGACCGTCGACGTAGGGCAGGTTGGTCACACCCATGGTCGGGATGTTGGCCAGCAGCGCACCAAAGCTGATCGGCAGCAGCAGCAGCGGCTCGAAGTCCTTGACGATGGCCAGGTAGAAGAGGACGGCGCAAACCGCCCACATGATGACCATACCGCCGGTGATCTCTGAGAAACCGGTAGTAGTGGTCATCATGACCCAGAATTGTTCAATAATTCCGTTCATGGCAGCCTCAGCTCATCTGGATGAGAACCTGGCCTTCGGAGACGGAATCGCCTTCCTTGACCAGAATAGCGGCGACAGTGCCCGCGGCATGAGAGTAGATCGGTGATTCCATCTTCATCGCTTCGAGCACGATCATTTCCTGCTCCGCCGCCACTTGTTCCCCGACTGCAACGCGAATCTTGAAGACGGTACCCGGCATCGGGCAGATGATGGCGCCAGCACCGGCAGCCACTGGAGCAGCCGCCACCGGCGCCGGCGCGGCAACAGGAGCGGGAGCCGGAGCGGCGACGGGAGCAGCAACCGGGGCAGCGGCGACGGGAGCAGCAACCGGGGCAGCAACAACGCTGCCATCAGCCACTTCAACGCCAACTTCGTATGTCTTGCCTTCGAGGGTAATCCTGAGCTTTTTCATGATTTATATCCTTTATACTGGACTCGGAGCGGGTGCTCAGAGTTTATGAGAAGAATGATGAGCGGCACGTCCTTGGACAGTCCAAAGAGCATCTGCGCTACCCACGGGGCGGAACGAAACAACGGACACCGGTGCACCAAGCACTTCGTGAGCAGCTGCCGTCAGAATGACGAGCAGCTTCTCCTGGCTGAGCCCGGACGACGTGACCGCTGCCGGGGCTGCTGCGGTAACAGGCGCAGGCTTGGCAGCCGGCGCGGCGGTGGCACCCGGAGCCGGAACGTTCTTGCCGTAGTACTGGTTAGGCGCAAGCACCTTGAGCAGCCAGGACATCAAGCCGCTGATCGCGGTAATAGCACCGAGCACGACGAATACGACCAGCAGGCCGGTCAATTGGAATTCGACGAGCTCGCCGACAGTCGGCTTAGCGGAAAAACCGCCATCCTTTTTTGCCGGAGCCACGGTAGTGGCGACCGTCTGGGTCACCGCCGGCGCCGCAGTATCCGCGCTGGCAAGAACCAGGGAGGAAGGTTGAGAGGAACTCATGGTTTGGATTTCCCGTAGTATTGATTGGGTGCAAGGACCTTGAGCAGCCAGGACATCAGCCCACTGATGGCGGTGATCGCGCCGAGCACAACGAAGACCACCAGCAGACCGGTCAGCTGGAACTCGACGAGTTCACCGACCGTGGGCTTGGCGGAAAATCCGCCATCCTTTTTTGCCGGAGCGACGGTGGTGGCAACCGTCTGGGCTGCAGCCACCGGCGCGCCAGTTGTACTGGCCACCACGATGGTGTTTTCCGTCCCGGTGCTCATAGCGGAATCAACCCATGTTTCTTCGGCGGACGCGTCACGCGCTTGGTCAGCGACAGACGCAGAGCCATGGCGATCGTGGAACGCGTCTCGGACGGAGCGATCACGTCGTTGATCATGTTGTTTTCAGCCGCCTGGTAGGGCGAAGCGAATTCGTCGCGGTACCTGGCAATGAGTTCGGCTTCCTTGGCCTTGGGATCTTCCGCGGCTTCCATCTCCTTGCGGTAGATGATGCGCACCGCGCCTTCGGCGCCCATGACGGCGATTTCCGCGGTCGGCCAGGCGTAGACGAAGTCGGCTCCCAGATCCTTCGAGCACATGGCGAGATAGGCACCGCCATAGGACTTGCCCAGGATCATGGAGATCTTCGGCACAGTCGCAGACGAGTAGGCAAACAGCATCTTGGCGCCGTGGCGGATGATACCGGCGCGTTCCTGCGCCAGCCCCGGCATGAAGCCCGGCACGTTGACCAGGTTGACGATCGGGATATTGAAGGCATTGCAGAAGCGGATGAAGCGCGCGCCCTTGTCCGACGAATCAACGTCCAGCGTCCCGGCCTTGTAGGCGGGTTGGTTGGCGAGGATGCCGACGACCATGCCTTCGATTCGCGCGAAGCCAATGACGAGGTTCTTGGCGAACTCACGCATAACTTCGAGGAAATCGCCACCATCGACCAAGCGGTTGATGACCTTGTAGGCGTCGAGAGCGGCTTTGGTGCCCTCGGGCACCAGATCGTTCATCCCTTCGTCCTTGGTCAGGGCAATGCTCGTCGGAATGTTGTGGGGTGGATCCTGCATGTTGTTGAGCGGCAGGAACGACAGGAGTTTGCGCGCAATCTCCAGGGCGTGCTTGTCGTCTTCGGCAATGAAGTGGATGTTGCCGCTGACGGAGGCGTGCGCCTGCGCCGTACCGTATTGTTCGATCGGTGCTTCCTGGCCAGTGGCGGCCTTGATCACGTCCGGCCCGGTAATGAACATCTGCGAGTTCTTGCGGGTCATGATCAGGAAATCCATCAGTGCCGGGCTATAGGCGGCACCACCGGCGCAGGGGCCGGCAATGATGGCGATCTGAGGAACCAGTCCCGAAACGGCGACATTGCGGTAGAAAATTTGGCCATAGCCGGACAAGGAGTGAACGGCTTCCTGGATGCGCGCACCGCCGGAGTCGTTGATAGCAACCACCGGAACACCTAGATTAGCTGCCGTATCCATCATGTCGCAGATCTTCTGGGCATGCATGCGTCCCAAGGATCCGCCCGACACGGTGAAGTCCTGCGAGTAGGCTGCTACCGGACGGCCGTCGATCTGGCCGATCCCGGTAATCACGCCGTCACCCGGGAGAGCTTTGCCCTTGAGTTCTGCGGTTTGATGATTGACGTGCATACCGGATTCCTGGAACGACGATGCGTCGTACAGTTCTTCGATGCGCTCCCGTGCGGTGAGTTGACCCTTCTGGTGACGTTTCTCGAGTTTATCGAGACCGCCGCCGACGCTCGCCGCGGCGCGGCGCTCGTTCAACTCGTCCATTAGTTCCTTGCGTATTGCCATAAACGCTCCTTGATCCCTTGGCTAGCTTCTAAGTTATGAAAAACCGTAAAACCCAAAAAATAGGTGCAAAAACCCCAAATTTCTTACCTTACCGCCGAGCGAAACTTTCCCACCAAACCCCAGCTAATTCTATTGTGGGAAACCGATACCTGGACACTAAAAACAAGCAATTGCGGGAGTTTGTGGAACTCGAATGCCAGCATTGTGTCTATTTTTTGGCTCAGCCTAATCCCTCGGCCACCTGTACGTGTGAAAACCTTACCGCCCAGCGCATTTTTCCTGCGTTAGGTGCCTACGCCAAAGCTTTCAGAAGTACAAGTAGTCAAACGGCAAGTCCGTAAGTTTATGGCGCCCCCCTGCGCCAGTCAATCACGAACGCGCTGAATTCGGAAATACGGGATTGGCGCAAGTCAGCTTACATCGAAACCTTATGCGCGCTGATTGCCGACAGCCCTGCCAGAGACAGCGCATATTTACGCGGCCTGCTTGAATAAGGAGGCGATCCATTCCTTTTGAGCCGCTCGACGGCGCGATTCGACCAGATGGGTACGGATTTTTTCGCGTACGGACGACAACGGCTGTTCACTTGGAGACTCGACCGCAACGCAGTGGATGAGATGAAACCCAATTGGCGACTCCACCACCCGGGAAAGCTCCCCTGCCGCGAGGGAAAAAGCCGTCTTTTCGAGTTCCGGAAACAATTGCCCTTTTTCGACTGTACCCAACAGGCCTCCGTTCAGCGCGGTCGTGCACTCGGAGTATCGCTCCGCCAGTTCAGCAAAACGATGCGGTGACTTGAGAAGACGCGCCCTGACGTTATCGATCTTCCTGCGCGCCGAAGCCCGATCATTCCCTTTCAAAGAGTCGTTGATAGTCACCAGGATATGGCGGAGGGTACGATTCTCCGGCCGACGGAATTTCTCCCGATGCATCAGGTAGAAAATCTCGATATCGGTTTCGCTGACGTCGACAATCCTGCTCGCAACACCGTCGAGAATGGCATCAAACTTCAGATCCCGCTCGATCGCATTCATCAGTCCGTCTTGATCCAGCCCCGAACTCTCGATGTCTGCCAGAAATTCATCATCAGAAGCATAGCGCCCCCGCACCTCCGCGAGGGCCTGCGACAACGAAGAAGCCGGCAGTACGACTTGTGCCGCTTCCGTAGAGGAAAGAATGCGCTGTTCAATGGACATCTGGCGGGCAGCAACGGTATCTACGCGCTGTCTCTCAACCGGTTCAAGCATGGCCGGCGGTTTATGAAAAAGCTCTTGGGAGAGTTTGAGCCTCAAATACGAATTGACTTCAGACATGGTTCAACTCCGATAGCGAAACTAATGCCGACTCAGGCACCGCAAGCATGCGCCCGGGCAGACAATCAAAATGGACGTGGTAAAGAATTCCGTCGGGTTTGCGCACAACGTGCAGCACCTCGCCGACAGCACCGGTAGGTACGTGTGTTTCGGATGCCAGCGCCAGAATCCTGTTTGCCCTGACCCGTTCCCGGCTCTCGAACGCGCTTGGAAACCATGGCTCATCGAGGCCGATCAACTCTTCTTCGCGACAACCGACGATGCGGCCAATGCCCAGAAAATGCACCGTGTAGATGATTTGGTCCTGCAGGAAGGTGCCGATATCGATGACGGTACCCGTACTGCCCCTGCGGACGAGCAGCGCGCCTAACGGCTCGCCGGGATAAGTGCCATCGTTACGCACGTTGCGGACCAACCGTACGTCGTCGCCGAGATCCCACCGGGTGATCATTCGCGCCCCGCCCTTCCAATCGACGAGAGAGGCACGAAGGCTATTCCGGATGCACGCTGATGGACGCGAAAGACCTTTTCGGTGATCGCGTCGGATCTCACGAAATCGGCATAGGCTCTGACCAGACATTCTCGATGTTCGGCGTAGCTTGGACTGGCAGCTGCCGGGTGACGGCCAAGATAATCATGAAACCGCTGCAATACGTGCAAGCGATTGACTATGACGACCTTTGGGTCATATTCGATTCCGAAATACTCAAGAAAGTCTTCGGCGGACTCAAGATCCACCATATCCCGCTGTAAATCACGCTCAGTGTTCATGGCAACCTCTTAGGGAATAGCAACAGTTGGATCCAGAGCACCGCGCCTCTTTCTGATCCCTGCGAGCATGGACAGCAACTCCTCTGACACGGGCGTTCGCTTCAAACCCTGGACAAACTCCCGCACCGCCGCGAGCAATGACCCTGCTTCACCATCGCTGACGGCTTCGCCCAGTGACGCGAAAACGACCCTGACGCCACTCATTCCGGAGTGCTTGCCGAGGACGAAGCGGTGCTGGCGGCCTACGATCGCAGGATCAAACCCCTGATAGTTGTCGGGGTGCTTGAGCAGTCCGTCGATATGCACGCCGGCCTCATGCGTAAATGCCCCTTCGCCGACAACACTCTTGTGCCATGGGACGGGACGACCGGAGGCCTTTGCGACCAGTTCGGAAATCGCCGGAAAACCCATCAGAGCGACCCCCGTAGCGACGCCAAAACAACGACCAAGCCCCATCACCACTTCTTCAAGCGGAGCATTCCCGGCACGCTCGCCGAGGCCGTTGACCGTGGTATTGACGTGCGTGGCACCGGCCCGGACAGCGGCCAGGGTATTCGCCGTGGCAAGACCGAGGTCGTCATGAGCATGCATTTCGATCTCCAGATCCGTCCTTCCGCGCAACTGTCCGATGCGATTCGCCACCGCGAACGGATCGAGAACACCCAAAGTGTCGGCGAAACGGATTCGGCGTGCACCGGCCCGCTGCCCCACTTCGGCAATTTGCGCCAGGAAATCCGGGGCGGCACGAGACGCGTCCTCTGCACCGATACACACATCGATCCCGTTGTCACGCGCAATCGCAACATGCCGTCCGAGATTATCGAGCAGCCATGCGCGATCCCGGCGCAGTTTGTATGCCAGATGCTGATCGGACGACGGGACGGATATATCGATCAGATGGACACCGAGGTCGCACGATGCCGCAATGTCGGAAGCCGACATCCGGCACCACACCATCAATCGAGCTCCGAGCCCCAGCGAGGCTACTGCGCGAATACTCTCGCATTCATCCTGGCCCATGGCCGGGATGCCAATTTCGAGTTCGTGAACACCCATCGCATCGAGCCGTGAAGCGATTGCCAGCTTTTCTTCGAGGCTGAACGCCACACCGGCCGATTGTTCGCCATCGCGCAACGTCGTGTCGTTGATAACAACAGATGAAATGGATGGCAATTCGGACATAGCAATCTCCTGTGTCCGACAAAGCAATTCCGGTGCCTGTTTAACAATTGTTATTTTTCATGGCGTTGCAGATGATTGCCATGCAGCAAAGCGAACATTTTTGGTGCGAACGCACCAAAAGAAACGATGCGGGCGCTCTTGGAACACAAAAATACAAGCCAGACGCACAGAAACTCCACTACCTGATCAGGGATAAAATATCGCGTAGGCAACACGTGTGGCTTACTGATAGACAAGGCGAGGATGCGAAACAAAACCCAAGAGGCAAAGGCTTCGGCGCGGAGTTCCCGAGACAACGAATCCGCTTCGATAAGCGCGCAGGTTTATCGTCAACTGCGAGGCGCGATCATTCGCGGAGAGATCAATCCCGGAGTAGCTCTTTCGGAGTCGGAGATTGCCCGGCAGTACTCCACGAGCCGCCAGCCGGTCCGCGAGGCATTCATCAAGCTGGCCGAGGAACGTCTGGTCGTCATTCAGCCGCAACGGGGTACGTTTGTCGTCAAAATTTCCGTGGCTGATGTGCTTGATGCGCGTTATGTCAGGGAAGCGATCGAAATTGCCGTCACCCGGGAAGCCGCCACGTCGGCTCCGCTGTCAGCGATCAAGGAATTGCGCAACCTGATTGAACAGCAGAGGGCCATCGAACCTGGACACAATGTCGAATTCCTGGCGCTCGACGAAGAGTTCCATCGCACGATCGCCCTGTCAGTCGGACGTGCCCATGCCTGGCGAGTCATAGAAGGCATCAAGTCGCAAATGGACCGTATCCGCTACATAAGCCTCGATGCGGCCACCCCGATCACGCTGCTCATCGAACAGCACAAACGAATTGTCGACGGCATCGAAGCGGGCGATCCCACGGTAGCCGCTGCGGCCATGCGCAGCCATTTGCGCGAGATCACCCTGTCCCTGCCCAATATCGCCAGTCGATTTCCGGAAATGTTCGAGGCGGACTGAGCGGCAGGACTCTCGTCGGAAAATCAGCCGGTTCGTCCGGCCAGCGCCAGCACTTCGGCCCAGACTCCGTCGTCAACGACAACGCCGTTGGCCCGATGCTCGGCGCGGATTGCCACGGTCGACTGGCCTGGATAGCGCACCTCCCGTTCGTTTTCATCGGGCGTCGATGAAGTCACGTAGTCGGCCACGCTGTCCGCCACCTGGTCGGTAAACGCTTCGCCGCCGAGTTGCCGCGGGTCGAACACCATGAACACTTGCGAGCAGCCGGTACAGCTTCCGCGCTGGACCTTATCGATCGCGTTGGTCGGCAGACCTTCGGATAGAACGGCCGCCAAGGTGTCGAGAAGAATCGCGAACGCGGAGCCTTTCCAGTAACCCATTGGCAGGATGCGCATCGATTGTTCGATCGGCCCTGGTTCGGACGTCAAGTTGCCGTCCTTGTCGAATCCTCCGGGATACGGCAATTGGGCGCCCTTGAGGCGGGTAACCTGCAGCTTGCCATACGAATACTGCGACATGGCCATGTCGAGGACGATGTGTCCTTTCTTACGCGGCACAGCCATCACGAAGGGATTGTTGCCCAAGCGCGGGTTCTTGCCACCCCACGCCGGCATGCAGGATTCGGTGTTGGTCCAACCGATGGCCACGAAGCCCTTGTCGGCCGCGCGCCAGCCGTAGGTGCCGCCGCGCATCCAGTGGGTGGTGTTGCGCATGGTGACGATGCCGACGCCCTGCTCTGCGGCGATGGCCATGGCGCGGTCGGTGGCAAAAAAGGCGTTGAGGATACCCGGCCCACTGTGACCGTCGTAGATTTCGATGACGCCAAGTTCCTTGACGATGGTCGGTTTGGCATTGGCGTCTACCCAGCCGCGCTGCAGGTAGTCGACGAAACGCGGCACGCGGTTGAGCCCGTGCGAATAGACGCCGTCACAACTGGATTCGGCATGCGTCCGCGCGCAGAGTTCTGCATCCTCGCGTTTCATACCGGCCCGGACGAAAGCGTCGGTCACGACCTCATTAACGGTTTCAAAAGGCACGCGTGTCATCAATGGTCCTCCTCATGTCGATAAGCGGTAATTCAAAGTGTCTGGATCGGTTACCAGTTCCAGAGTGTTCCGTCTTCGAGGCGGGCAACCGGAAGATAGGCGGGCTCGTAGGGGTATTTGGCGGCAAGCTCTTCGTTGATCTCCACACCGAGGCCGGGTTTCTCGCCAGGATGCATGAAACCGTCGTGGAAGCTCCAGGCGCACTGGAAGACATCCATGGTCTGCTCGTGGTAGCCCATGTACTCCTGCATGCCGAAGTTGGGAATCGAGAGGTCGAAGTGCAGCGCGGCGCCCATGCACACCGGTGAAAGGTCCGAGGGGCCGTGGCTGCCGGTGCGGACTTGGTAGAGGGCTGCGAGATCGGCGATGCGACGCAGGTGAGTGATGCCGCCCGAGTGGGTGACGGTCATGCGGATGTAGTCGATAAGTTGCTCTTCAATCAGTTGCTTGCAGTCCCAGATAGTGTTGAACACCTCGCCAACGGCGATGGGGGTCACCGTGTGCTGGCGGATCAGCCGGAAGGCTTCCTGGTTTTCGGCGGGGGTCGGATCTTCCATCCAGAACAGGCGGTAGTCTTCGATCGATTTGCCAAGACGCCCAGCCTCGATCGGGGTGAGTCGATGATGTACGTCGTGCAGCAGATGGATGTCGAAGCCGAACTTCTCGCGCACGGCTTCGAATAGTTTGGGAACGTAGTCCAGGTACTTTTCCGTCGACCAGGATTGCTCTTCCGGCCAGCCCTTGGTGGCCGGTTCATAGGCGCCACCCTTGGAAACGCCATAGACAGACTTCATGCCCGGGACGCCGCATTGGGCTCGGATTGCCTTGAAGCCCTTCTCTTGGTATTTGGCGAACGCGTCAAGGGTTTCGGGGATATCGCGCCCGGTGGCGTGGCTGTATACCATCACACCTTCGCGCGAGGCGCCGCCCAGGAGTTGGTACACCGGCATGTTGGCCAGCTTGCCCTTGATATCCCACAGGGCCATATCGACCGCGGCGATGGCCGACATGGTCACCGGACCGCGCCGCCAGTAAGCACCCCGATACAGGTATTGCCAGGTGTCTTCGATCTTTTGCGGGTCGCGCCCGATCAGCAGTGGGCAGACGTGGTCCTTCAAGTACGATGCGACCGAGAGTTCGCGTCCATTCAGCGTGGCATCGCCCAGACCTGTCACTCCCTCATCGGTCGTGATCTTCAGCGTTACAAAATTCCGCCCGGGACAACACACGATTACATCAGCACCAACGATCTTCATATTCATTTCTCCTATAGGTCTTCCGCGGGCCTCAGCGCATGAAGAAAAAACGTCACCTGACAGACCACTACCATACCAGTATAAACGTTTATTTTAATTTTTCCACTCCTCAACCCAGAACACCCCAATCAAACCGGCAAACCAAGTCGTAAAAAACATCGCCCGGGCATCTTGTAAGTCCAGCAAAAAGCTCCTACCATACAAGCGCAATCGATACACCGTCCTACAAAGCACATCACCAATCACACTGGATAGGAGGAGTACATCATGAAGAAAAGAATGTTGCTGCTGTCTTCAATAGTTGCCGGTCTCATGTTCTGCACCGCGGCCCAGAGCGCCACTTACACGCTGAACGTCAATTCCGCACTCACAGCCGATGACCCTTTGTTCAAGGGCCTGAACCAATTCAAGGCCGAAGTCGAGAAGCGCTCGGGTGGCCAGATCGAAGTCAAGCTCTTCCCAAGCTCGCAACTCGGCCCTGACGAAGATGTTCTCGAACAAGCCCGCTCCGGTGCCGGAGTCGCCGTTGTCGTCGATGGCGGCCGACTCGCGCCATTCGTCAAGGAGTTCGGCGTGCTGGGCGCCCCCTATCTCGCAAACAATTTCGACGAGATGCGTAAGGTCGTCACTTCCCCTCTCTTCGAAGGCTGGGTGCAAAAACTGCGGACGGCTTCTGGACACCAAGTCTTCTCGTTCAACTGGTATCAGGGGGCTCGCCATGTGCTGACCGAAAAACCGGTCACCAAGCCGGCGGACCTGGCAGGCGTTCGCATGCGCACTCCCGGCGCCCCGGTATGGCTGGAAACGGTTCGCGGTCTCGGCGCCACCCCCACACCGATGCCTTGGGCAGAAGTGTATTCAGCCCTGCAGATGAAGGCTATCGACGCCGCCGAAGCGCAACATCCCGCCACCTACGGTTCGCGACTGTTTGAAGTGATCAAGTACATCACCAAGACAGGCCACATCCAGCTCATCACTGGCCTGGTCGGCTCCAAGATCTGGTTCGACAAACTGCCGCCAGACTTGCAGGTGATCATTCGCGAAGAAGCATTGAAGGCGGGCGACACCGGATCGAAAGCCACCATCGAGTCCTTGGCGAACTTCGAGAAAATGATGACCGACAAAGGCGTCAAGATCTCGGACGTCGACATCAAGCCGTTCGTTGCCTCAACCAGCGTTGTCTACGACAAGCTCGGCTACGGAGATCTTCGCAAACAGGTAAACACGATCCTCGGTCGGTAATCGGAGCTCACGCCATGGTAAGCACCCTTGTAAAATCAGAGGAACGCCTCGCCATGGCGTTTTTCGCAGGCACCTCCATTTTCGTCCTGATTGGCGCGATAACCCGGACGGCCGGCTCTCCAGTCATCTGGGCCGTCGACTTGGCTCAACTCTGTTTTGCCTGGGCGTGCGTCCTGGGAGCCGATCTCGCTCTCAAGAAGAACGCTCACATCGAAATTGACATCGTCGTCCGCTATTTTTCAACGGCGGCGAGAAGGAATCTGGCCATCATCTGGATGATCGCCATGGCCGCCTTCCTTGCCATGTTGACTTGGTACGGAACGCAATTGACCTTGATGAACACTGAACGCGTTCTGGGCGATGTCGGCATCAGCTACAGTTGGGTCACCGCCGCCATTCCGACCGGCTGCGCCCTTATGTTGGCAACCACCCTCAAGCGGCTGTATCGCGGCCTGACCGGGCGCGAGAGGCTCTCCCTTGAAGGCCATGACGGAACGGTGATCTAAATGAGCGGGACACTTACACTGCTGTTTCTGTTTCTCATGTTCATGGGCATGCCGGTCGCCTTCGCCATCGGCATATCGGCCGTAATGTTCTACATTTTCGGCCCCGTCCCCACGCAGATAGCCATCCAGAAGGTGGCGAGCATTACACAATCCTTCCCTCTCCTGGCCGTTCCGTTGTTCGTGTTTGCGGGGCATTTGATGAATGAATCCGGAATCACGGAGAGACTGATCAAACTGTCTACGGTATTAACCGGCTGGATGCGTGGCGGGCTTGCACAGGTGGCCATCATGCTCAGTGCCCTGATGGGCGGAGTCTCGGGATCTGCGGTTGCCGATGCGGCCATGGAGGCACGCATTCTTGGGCCTGCCATGCTCAAGAGTGGCTACACCCGCGGCTACGCCAGCGCGGTCATCTCTGTCGGATCGTTGATCACCGCCACCATTCCTCCCAGCATCGGGCTGATTCTTTATGGATTCATGGGCAACGTTTCGATCGGAAGGCTGTTCGTCGGCGGCGTGGTTCCAGGCGTACTGATGACCATCGTGTTGATGAGCACCGCGTATTGGATCGCCTGCCGTCGCGGATACGAGCCGGAACTGAAGGAATTTCCCTCCTTCAAGACAATTGCCAGAAGTGCCTGGGAATGCAAATGGGCCCTGATTTTCCCGATTCTGCTGATCGTCGGCATCCGTTACGGAATCTTCACGCCATCCGAAGCCGGCGCCTTTGCAGTGGCTTACGCCATCTTCATCGGCTTTGTCGTCTACCGTGAACTGACTGTGGAGAAACTGGTTGGAGCGCTTCGACACAGCGTTACCGACGTCGGGATGATCATGCTCATCATCATGTTCTCCTCGATGATCGGCTACATGATCACGCTGGAAGGCGTTCCACAGACCGCAGCGGGGTTCCTGGTCGGCATCACGAACAACAAGATCGCGCTGATGATCCTGTTGGTTTCGTTCATCATTGCGCTCGGCATGTTTCTGGAAAGCACAGTCATCGTTCTTCTGGTCACCCCGATCCTGATGCCGATCATCACGCGACTTGGAATCGACCCTGTTCACTTCGGACTGGTCATGATGACCTGCGTAACGCTTGGCGGAATGACACCTCCGGTTGGTGTGGCGATGTTTACCGTCTGCGGCATGCTGAAATGCCCAATGGATGAATATACGATTGAGGCGCTCCCCCTGATTCTGGCAGTCATTGCCCTGGTAATCGTGATGATCGTCTGGCCAACCAGCGTGCTGTTTCTGCCGAATATAGTGTTCGGGCAGTCGTGACAGGATTACTTAGTGCACCACCCGCGAACCGAAGGTAGTATAAATATGGTTCGATCTAATTATCTTTTACTCCGGAGGGAAACATGATTTACATGCATAAGAAGATTACCGGTCTGGTCCTGGCAACAGCTGCTGCACTTGTCTGCTCGGCCCCCATCCAGGCCGCAGACATTACGCTGAAGCTCGGGCACCTGGCCAACGAAGATAATTCCTGGCACAAAGGCGCGCTCAAATTTGCCGACGAAGTCAAAGCACTCACCAACGGCAAGGTTGAAGTCAAGGTTTTCCCGAACGACTCGCTCGGCAAGGAAATGGACCTGGTCAACGGCATGCAACTCGGAACCGCCGACATGACGATCACTGGCGAATCCCTGCAGAACTGGGCGCCCAAGGCGGCCCTGCTGGCCCTCCCCTACGCCTTCAAGAACATTGCGGAGATGGACAAGGCCGTAAATGGCCCGCTCGGTGAAGAGATCAAGAAGGAGATTCAGGAAAAAGTCAAAGTCATCCCCTTGGCCTATTTTGCACGTGGCGCCCGTTACCTCACCAGCAACAAGCCGATCAAGACCGTGGATGACGTCAAGGGTCTGAAGATGCGTGTACCGAACGTTCCCGTGTTCGTGCAATTCTGGCGCGGCGTTGGCGCACAACCGACCCCCATGGCGTTCGGTGAGGTCTTTACCTCCCTGCAGACCGGAGTGATCGAGGCGCAGGAAAACCCGTTGGCCCTGATCAAGTCGGCGAGTTTCTTCGAAGTCCAAAAGTACGTGAATCGTACCGAGCACGTTCGTTCGTGGATTTACCTGGCGATCGGCGAGAAGTCCTTCAACAAACTGAATGCCGAACAAAAACAGGCCGTTCAGGAAGCGGCAAAACGCGCCCAGGCTTACGAGCGCCAAATCATGCTGGCCGACGAACAAAAGCTCGAGGCTGAATTGAAGGCCAAGGGCATGACTTTCATCGATACCGACCAAAGCGGGTTCGCCAAGAAAGCCAAGGAATCCGTTATGGCAGCGGCAAAGGAAGAACTCAAGCCGACCATCCAGAAGCTCTACGCCGACTAATTCATTACGGCATTCCCTCGACGAACGCGGGCAGTGAACAGCTGTCCGCGTTCGTTGTTGGTTGCGTCCAAACAGAGGAAGGTAATCGATAGATGATTGGACTCCTGAAACAAATTGAACGCCTGATCAAATGGTGCACCTGTGTCGCTTTTGCCGTCATGATCACCGCCGTCGTCGTCCAGGTAGTTGCGCGCACTTTCATGTCGCAACCGCCCATCTGGACGGAAGAAACGTCCCGCGTAGCGCTGCTTTACATCATGAGTCTTGGGGTTGGCGCATCTTTTCTGACGGGAGATCTGGTCAACGTCGACCTAGCCCTGATGATCATGCCCAAAGGACTGCGCCGCTTTTGCGAAATCATTTCCGCCGCTCTGGTCTCCGCCTTCGGTTTCCTGCTCGTTCCGGGCTCTTGGGAATTCACCGTATCGGGAACCATGCAGACATCGCCCGTGCTGCAGGTACAGATGCAATATGTTTTTGGCTGCGTCCTGTTCTTTTCCGTCCTGCTCGGCGTTTTCGGATTGATCAAGTTCATCAACATCCTGCTCAACGTTCCCGTTGCGGAACCGACGGCTCACTCTCCGACAAAGGTCTGATTCATGGGAATTGCAATTCTGTTTGGCACCTTTATCTTGTGCCTTGTCATCGGAGTGCCTGTCGCTATCTGCCTCGGCGTTTCATCTGTTGCTTATCTCGTCTTCTACGCAGACATCCCGCTCGTCGTTTTTCCACAAAAAATCTTTGCCGGCGTCGACTCGTTCGTCCTGCTCTGCATTCCGGGCTTTATCATGGCGGGGAGCCTAATGAACGGCGGTGGCATCACCGATCGCATCATCCGTTTCGCCAGCGCCGGAGTCGGCTGGATTCGTGGCGGACTCGGCCTGACCAACGTTGCCGGCTCGATGCTCTTCGCCGGTATATCGGGAACAGCGGTTGCTGAAGCCGCCTCGATCGGCGCGGTAATGATCCCCGGCATGAAGAAGGAAGGCTATCCGATCGAATTTGCTGCCGCGATCACGGCCGCTGCATCTACGGTGGGGCCGATCATCCCGCCGAGCGTTCCGATGATCATCGTCGGTGCCCTCACCGGCGTCTCGGTCGGACGCATGTTCATGGCCGGCGCCATTCCCGGCATCCTGCTCGGCTTCGGCATGATGATTGTCTGCTACATCCTGGCCGTGAAGAACGGCTATCCACGCCAACCGTGGAAAGGCTGGCAAGAACTCTGGAGTTCATTCCTCGGCGCGTTCTGGGCGTTGATGCTGACCGCGCTGATCATCGGTGGCCTACTCAGCGGTGTGGTTACCCCAACCGAGACTGCGATCCTCGCCTGCGTTTATGCCTTCGTGGTCGGCGTCTATATCTACAAGGGCATCACGCTGCGCGACGTCCCCAAGATCATGATCGACAGTGCCATCACGTCTGCCGCTCTGCTGGCGCTGGTTGGCATCGCCAATGTCTTCGGGTGGATCATGGCAGCGGAGGAAATCCCGCAAACCATCGCCAAAGCCATGCTCTCGGTTACTAATGACAAAAGCATGATCATTCTTCTGATCAATATTCTTCTATTGATCGTGGGCATGTTCATGGAAACGATTGCCGCCTTGATCATCCTATTCCCGACATTGATGGCCGTTGCCGTGAAAGTCGGAATTGACCCGGTCCACTTTGCCACCTTTGCGGTGCTCAACCTGATGATTGGACTGACCACTCCACCGGTCGGGGTGTGCTTGTTCGTCTGCGCCAATATCGCTAGGGCACCGCTGTCCTCGGTGATCAAGGCCATATTTCCGTTCCTGATCGGGAATGTCATTGTGTTGTTTCTGGTTTCCTACATCCCACAGTTGTCGCTGTGGCTGCCAAACCTTTTGTTCGGAGCAAAGTAGACTCTAGTGACAGGCCAACCGATCCTGCAATGAGCGCGGGATCGGCTTCAGGCGAAGATCGATTTGAAGATTTCAAGTCCTGAGACGTAGCGGGGGGCTTCCAAAGCGACCGTTGGCGTAAGCTCGCCGAGCAACCGGGTGATGCGTTCCGAGCGCTTGCGATCGAAATCCGGAAGCCAACGTTCGAGCACCTCGGCAGCTTTTTTCGGGGCATTGCATACCAGTAGCATGTCACAACCCGCGTTCCAGGCAGCCTCTACCCTATCCACGATATCGCCTGCGACGCTGGCTCCTTCCATTGAGAGATCGTCGCTGAAAACGACGCCGTCGAAGCCGATATCTTCGCGCAGTTTCCTGATCCAGACCGACGAAAATCCGGCCGGCCGAGAATCTACCTGTGGATAGATGACATGTGCGGGCATGATTGCATCGAGCGGAAGATGACGATAGGGCTCGATATCCGTCTCCAGTTCGTCCAGCCCCCGCTCATCGACCGGCATGGCAACGTGGGAATCGGCCTCGGCCCAGCCGTGTCCCGGGAAGTGTTTACCGCAAGCTTTCATTCCGGCCTCATGCAAACCTTCGATCAACTGCCCCGCCAGGCTTGTGACAACGCGCGGATCGCCATGGAATGCGCGATCCCCAACCACGTCGCTATGCCCCCAATCAAGGTCGAGCACGGGGGTGAACGACAGATCGACGCCTCTCGCCAGAAGTTCGGCGGCGAGGACGTAACCCGTCTGGCGGGCTGCTGCCAGAGCCTGCTGCGGATTCCTGTCCCACAATGCGCCGAGTCGCCGCATCGGTGGAAGGCGAGTGAATCCTTCCCGACACCGCTGCACTCGACCACCTTCGTGATCAATGGCAATCAATAAGGGGGGCGAGCGTAATGCATGGACCTCGGAGGTCAATTCGGACAGTTGCTGCGGCGACTGGTAATTGCGCGTAAAGAGGATCAACCCCCCAACCAGCGGATGCGAAAGACGCTCGCGATCGAGGTCGGTAAGGTACAGCCCCGCGATGTCGATCATCAGCGGACCATGCGGCAGATTCAATGGCATGATGAGTCAGTTGGATTCGAGAACCACGAAAGCCAAGGCGTATTCCGCTTCGTCGCTGATCGAGAGATGGGCAACCAGATGCCGCTCCGCCAGATATCGCGCCAATGGCGCAGCATAATCGAAGGCCGGCTTGCCGAGCGTATCGTGCACGATGGCAATGTTGGGGAGTGTGGCCGGAGCAGCAACGCCGATACCGAGAGCCTTGCCGAACGCTTCCTTGGCGGCAAAACGCTTGGCCAGGAAGCGGGCCGGATCCTTCGTCTTGGCAAAATCCACCATTTCGGCCGGGGCAAGCAGCTTTTCCAGCGCTCGCTCGCCGTGGCGTTCATAGAGTCGTCCGATCCGCGATACCGCTGCGATATCGGTGCCTACGCCGGAAATCATCGCCGGGTTTGCACCGGGAAAGCTGCAGCCTCGCGCATCAGCCGCTTCATTTCACTTACCGCCTCGCGCAAGCCGACGAAAATGGCGCGGCTGACGATGGCGTGCCCGATGTGCAATTCGCGGATGCCCGGCAGGCGTGCCACCGGCTGGACGTTGAAGTAATTCAGAGCATGACCTGCATTGAAGCGCATGCCCAGATTGCGAATTGCCTCGCCGGCCATGCGAATCTTGTCGAGTTCGGCAAGGACGGCGGGACTCTCTGCGTCCCGCCCCATGGTGTGGAAGGCGTGTGCATACGGGCCCGTGTGGATCTCGCAGACGCGTGCGCCAATTCGAGCCGCCGCTTCGACCTGATCCAGTTCCGCATCGATGAAGACGCTGCTGACAATACCGGCCTGCGAAAGCCGGTCGATGGCTTTTTTCAATCTGGACTCCTGGGCTACGATGTCCAGGCCGCCTTCCGTCGTCACTTCATGACGCCCTTCGGGAACCAGCATTGCCATCTCGGGTTTCAGGCGGCAGGCAATTTCGACCATTTCATCGGTCGCAGCCATTTCAAGATTGAGCTTGATCTGCGTCAGGGTTCGCAACTTCTCGACATCGGCATCCTGAATATGCCGCCTGTCTTCACGCAAATGCACGGTGATACCGTCAGCGCCCCCAATATGCGCTTCAACCGCCGCCCAGACCGGTTCCGGTTCGTACGTTTTGCGCGCCTGACGTATCGTCGCCACGTGGTCGATATTTACACCCAATTCAATCATAGTTCCTGTAACTCCAGAAAAATCTTGCGTGACTCCAAACCTTTCCCCCCCATGTAGTGGGTCATCAAGGCTCTCATCAGTTTCTTGGCTTCAATTAGCGACTTCGGGTCCGAAAAGTCATCTCCCGCAAGATCGAGCAATGTCTTGCCGATCATCGAGAGTGACGATTCTCCTGCTTCCGGCAATCTGACCGGACCACGTTCGATCTCGTAGACATAATAACCTTTCGGGTCGATAGGCAAACCGTCAACATCTTTCTCGAGCGACAGCCCATAGCCCAGTTCCTTCAAGAATGCCCGCTCGAAACGACGAATGTCAGACTCCCGCGGAATCTCGGCAAATCGGCGCAATGTGTCGGCATATACGGCAAACAAGACGGTGTGAGCATCTTCCCGGGGCAAGAGATCCAGCAACAATTCGTTGAGGTAGTACCCGCAAAAAAGTGCTTTTCCAGTCAGTAGCGGCTGCCCTCCTTGCCACTCCGCCTTCATCAAAGTCCGAAGCTCGCCTTTCCCGGCCCAGGAAAGCTCCAGCGGTTGGAACGCCAGCATCAAGCCACGCAGCGCCGAACGCGGACGTCTTGCTCCGCGTGCCAAGAGCGCGACACGACCAAAATCACGGGAAAAGACTTCGACGATCAGGCTGGTCTCGCGAAAAGGATACGTATGCAGCACGAATGCTGGCTGACCATCGACCTTCTGCCGGTGCATTGCGAAAAGCCCTATCCCGAACTCATTCGTAGCCTAGGCTCTTGAGCAGACGCTCGTCGTCCGACCACCCTGACTTGACCTTGACGAAGATCTCGAGGAAGACTTTGCCATCGAACAGGCGTTCCATGTCCTGGCGAGCTTCGGTGGCGATCCGCTTGAGCATCTCCCCACCTTTTCCGATGACTATTCCCTTGTGTGCCGGCCTATCGACGACGATCGTGGCGCTGATACGGCGAAGTTGTCCGTCCACTTCAAACTTTTCGATTTCGACCGTGGAGGCATAGGGCAACTCATCGCCAGTCAAACGAAACAGCTTTTCCCGGATGTATTCCGCGGCTAGAAAGCGTTCGCTCTTGTCGGTAATCTCGTCTTCACCAAAAAGCACTTCGCAATGTGGCAGGTTCTTACGCACCTCGGCAAGCAAATCCGCTATCTGGCTGCCTTTGGCCGCACTCACCGGCACGATGGCAAAAAACGGAAATTCGCCGGACAGGCTGGCCAGCATAGGCAGAAGCGCGGCCTTGTCCTTCATCTGATCGATCTTGTTCACCGCGAGGATGACCGGCCTATCGCGTGGCAAGAGCCGAAGTACAGCCTTATCCTGGGCATCGAAGCGACCTGCCTCGACGACGAACACAACGACGTCGACGTCGGCCAGGGCCTGCGTGACACCGCGGTTCATCGCCCGGTTCAACGCATTTGCATGCCGCGTCTGAAAACCAGGAGTGTCTACAAAAACGAACTGGGTGTCAGGCAAGGTCAGAATGCCGGAAATACGATGGCGGGTCGTTTGCGCCTTGCGAGAAACGATGCTTATCTTCTCGCCGACAATCCTGTTCAGCAAGGTGGACTTGCCGACATTCGGTCGACCGACGATGGCGACATAGCCCGATTTCAGTTCAGTCATGGTTCAGTAGTCTTTCCAACGCCTTTTCCGCGGCGATCTGCTCGGCCGCACGACGGCTACCTCCTCGTCCCTCAGTCCGCACGCGCATGCAGTCAATCTCGCAAACGATGTTGAACACCTGCGCATGGGCTTCTCCATCGGTGCTTTGGAGCGTGTACCGTGGCAATGGTAAGCGTTTCCCCTGAAGGAACTCCTGGAGCCGCGTCTTGGCATCCTTGATAGGTTTTCCCGGAACAATGCCAGCTAACATGCTCTCATACAGCCGGCTGATCACAAAACTGGCCGGCTCAAATCCTCCGTCGAGCCAGATCGCGCCAAACACGGCCTCCAGCGCATCGGCGAGAATCGAGGGGCGACTGACGCCACCACTTTTCAATTCACCCTCACCCAAGCGGAGATGAGAACCGAGCGACAGGTCGAGAGCCAATTGGTGCAGGCTTTCCTGCCGGACCAGATTGGCACGAAGCCGCGACAAATCCCCCTCGGGCACATCGGGAAATCGCCTGTAGAGTTGTCGGGCGATAACGGCATTGAGGATTGAATCACCAAGGAATTCGAGCCGCTCGTTATTTGGAGAGCTGTGGCTGCGATGCGTCAGCGCCGTCAGCAAGAGGGAGGTATTGACAAAGCGATAATCGATCGCCTGTTCGAGAGATTTGAACATTCGCCTCGTCAGCGCTGAGAGGAAGAACCTTGGAAGTCAATCAGCAGACTGACATTCAGGAACAAAGGAATGCGCTTCTCATAGGCAAAAGCGATAACCACTTCGTTGCCTTCCTTGGAGATATCAATATCTGCAGGAGTAATCGTCTGAATGTGGTCTACGTCGGCATATTTCTCGAAAATCGCACGAATCTCCGGTACGGTCTTGCCATTCGCATTGGCAGCGGTCGACGCAACGATCTTCTTGATCTTGTAGTAATCGATGACCTCAGGCGCCACCCTGATGCCAAGCAGAGCGACCACGGCAATGATAAATCCCCAGATCAGCAGGCCGGAAAGTGTTACACCTCTCTGATGCTTCATCGCAGAATTTCCTTATCGAAATGAGCCAATCCGTTTCAGATCGCCAAAATTAAGCCAGATGAAAAAGGCCTTCCCAACGATATTTTCTTCGGGCACAAACCCCCAGAAACGGCTATCGCGGCTGTTGTCCCTATTATCACCCATCATGAAGTAGTGGCCTTCCGGAACGGTACAGATCACGCCCGAATTATTGTAGAGGCAATTTCCGCGATGGGGAAACTGCGCCACGTCCGGTATGAACGCGGGTGCATCCTGATCGTTCAGCACGCGGTACTCAAAACCGTTCATCTTTTCAACGAATTGCCTTGAATAGTAAAGCCGCTCCGGATGAAGGTAGTCATCAATCCTATGCATCTCAACGGGTTTGCCGTTGATGGTCAATCGCTTGTTCTGGTATTCGATCTTGTCGCCCGGTACGCCTACGACCCGCTTGATATAGTCCAGCGACGGATCCTCAGGATAGCGAAATACCATGACATCGCCTCGTTGAGGCTGGTTGATACTGATGATCTTCTTGTTGATGACAGGAATGCGTATTCCGTAGGTGAATTTGTTGACCAGGATGAAATCACCGACCTGAAGCGTCGGAATCATTGAACCGGAGGGAATCTTGAACGGTTCGACGATAAACGAACGCAGGACGAATACGATCAGGATGACCGGAAAGAAGCTTGCGCCGTACTCCACCCACCAAGGATCCTTTGCGTCGGGCGATCGATGCTTGCTAAAGACAAACAGATCTGCAATCCAGATGGCACCACTTGCAATCAACAGGCAAAACAGGATCAACGCAAAGTTCACCGACAACTCCTTTATTTGTCAACGCGAAGGACGGCCAGGAAAGCTTCCTGGGGTATTTCGACTGATCCGACCTGCTTCATGCGCTTCTTACCCGCCTTCTGCTTCTCAAGCAGCTTTCTCTTGCGAGTGATATCGCCGCCATAACACTTCGCCAGAACATCCTTGCGCATGGCTTTCACGTTCTCACGTGCGATGATGTTCGACCCAATCGCCGCCTGTATGGCAACATCATACATCTGACGCGGAATCAGCGACCGCATCTTCGACGCTAGTTCTCGGCCGCGATAGACTGAATTGGCGCGGTGAACGATGACCGACAGCGCATCAACCTTCTCACCGTTGATCAGAATATCGAGTTTGACGACATCGGCCGCGCGGAATTCCTTGAATTCGTAATCGAGGGAGGCATAGCCACGGGAAACCGATTTCAGTTTGTCGAAGAAATCCATGACGACTTCGGCCATCGGCATTTCGTATACAAGCTGCACCTGGCGTCCGTGGTACGTCATGTCCACTTGATTGCCCCGCTTCTGATTGCAAAGGGTAATTACATTACCGAGGTAATCCTGGGGAACAAAAACAGTGATCGTAATGATCGGTTCGCGAATTTCCTCAATTTTGGTCGTTTCGGGCAGCTTCGCGGGGTTCTCGACCTGAATCACACTCCCGTCGCGAGTCACCACCTCATAAACGACTGTCGGAGCAGTGGTAATCAAGTCCTGATCGAATTCTCGTTCCAGGCGCTCCTGGACGATTTCCATGTGCAACAACCCAAGGAATCCGCAGCGAAAACCGAACCCCAGCGCCTGCGAAACCTCCGGTTCATAATGTAATGAAGCATCATTGAGCTTCAGTTTTTCGAGAGCCTCCCGCAACGAATCGTACTGATTCGATTCCACAGGATACAGCCCGGCAAAAACTTGCGATTTGATTTCCTTGAACCCGGGAAGCGGTTCGCTGGCAGGGCGATCGGCCGAGGTCAAGGTGTCGCCAACTTTCGCTGCCTGCAACTCCTTGATGCCGGCGATAACGTAGCCCACTTCTCCTGCCGAGAGCATGTCCCTCTGCAAGGCCTTGGGGGTAAATACCCCAACCTGTTCGCACAAGTACGACGCACCACTGGACATGAGCCGGATCTTATCCTTGGGGCGCAGGCTACCGTCAACGACCCGAACCAGCATTACAACACCGACGTAATTGTCAAACCACGAATCGATCAGAAGCGCCTTGAGGGGAGCGTCTGGATCTCCATTCGGCGCTGGAATACGCTCGATGATGGACTCCAGGATTTCCTCGACCCCCAGTCCCGTCTTGGCAGAAGCAAGAACCGCTTCCGCAGCATCAATTCCTATGACGTCTTCGATCTCCTGCCGCGCATGATCCGGCATGGCCGACGGCAGATCGATCTTGTTCAATACCGGCAGCACCTCTACGCCCAGATCGATGGCCGTATAACAATTCGCCACCGTCTGCGCCTCGACGCCTTGCGACGCATCCACCACCAACAATGCGCCTTCGCAGGCCGACAAAGAGCGCGAAACCTCATAAGAGAAGTCTACGTGTCCAGGCGTATCGATCAAATTGAGATTATAAATCTGCCCGCTACGCGATTTGTACGAGAGAGCAGCAGTTTGTGCCTTTATGGTGATACCGCGTTCACGCTCAATATCCATCGAATCGAGTACTTGCTCTTCCATTTCGCGATCCGACAGACCGCCGCAGAGATGGATTATTCTGTCGGCCAGTGTCGATTTGCCGTGATCGATGTGAGCAATAATGGAAAAGTTTCTAATAAATTGCAGTTGCATCGCGCCTACCGTGGCGGCATAGCCGCACCTGTAAAAAAGGGTGCCGGCGGGCACCCTTTGTTAAAATTGCCAGAAACGCTAATTTTAGCGGAAATCCCCCAAATAATCACGGACTTTGCGGACATCAAGAACGAAGTGACATAGCTCATTCTTATCGTGCAACAGAACCGGAACGTATTCTCCATAGTCTTTTTCGAGCAGCGGATACTCATCAATATCAATCACATCGACTTCAGCCCCAGCTTCTTCGAGCAATGGAGCAAGAGCCAACTCCATTTCGTGACAGAGATGACAACACGTTCTGGAAATGAGGGTAAGCCTGACCACGCAAGCACCTGAACAATCTCTGGCAGACCTATTGGATGCGCGGTTGGGATTCAAAATCAACGCCGATATTCCGCACACCGGGAATACGCAACATGCCCCAACCGAAAAACAACCCGCAGCCGCCACCCAATATTGAACCGCTATCGCCGAAAGACAGGAGCCCTAAAGCCGCCCCGACGAACAAACCCGCCAACGGCACACCATACGCAACCAGTGCACCACGAAAGAGCGTCTTCTCTCCTATCACAAGAACCACGCTATCACCGATACGCGCTTTCCGTGGATTGAAGACTCTGTAGACCTTGGGAGATGAACAGAACATCTGGCCGAGATTATGACCTCCGCACCCGCCTTCTTCATGGCAGCGACCGCACCCCTTGTCAATGATGCTGACCGACGCGTAGTCATCATCAAGCGCCGTAACCTTCCCGGAAGCTTCAATCATAAGGTCGCCCCCAGACACCCTCTCCGTTCGCGAATTACCAGCGATGATCGGGTGCAGTATCCAGCAGAGGCCGAAGTTTTTCGGCGACCGCTTCGCGAGCACGGAATATCCGGGAACGCACGGTACCAATCGGACAGTTCATTTCGACGGCAATTTCCTCATAGCTTAAACCTTCGATCTCGCGCAAAACGATTGCATTGCGGAGTTCTTCCGGCAACGCTTCCATGGCCGCATTCACTGTCTGGCCAATTTGCTTCGACTGCAAAAGCCTTTCCGGAGTGTTGATATCATGAAGATGTTCTGCATCTTCAAAGGACTCTGCTTCGTCAGTATCAAATTCGGTCGAAGTGGGTGCTCGTCGCCCTTTCGCGACGAGGTGATTTTTCGCGGTATTGATGCCGATCCGGTAAAGCCATGTGTAGAAAGCGCTCTCCCCGCGAAACGTCGGCAGCGCGCGATAAGCCTTTATGAAGGCCTCCTGTGCCACGTCCTCAACTTCGGCGTGATCGCGTATAAAGCGGGACAGCAATCTCCCCAACTTCCGCTGATATTTCCCAACCAGCTGTTCGAATGCTTGTTTGTCGCCTTTTTGTGCGCGCTCGACCAATGCTTGGTCAATTTCGCGTTCGGTCATTCTTATGGATCCTAGTCGTGGCAAATATCAATAATCAATATCGAAGTCTTTCCAAGTATAACCCAACATCAGCACCATCGCCATGAAGCCTGACTTTGTCGTACCGCAGGAGTCTGGTAAGGGCCCGGCGAACCCGTCTTGACGC
>DBMG01000066.1:0-28189 GCA_002304785.1 Candidatus Accumulibacter sp. UBA704
CATGCGTCTCGCGACGCATGCGCAAGAAGCAGTCTGTTGTTGTCCGTGTTTTTTCAGTATGCACTTTAAATTGGAGGAAGATCGCATGAACAAGAAATGGACATTGTTGAGCGGGTTGCTTGCTTCTGTAGTCATGGTTGGATCGGCCGGAGTGGCGCAAGCCGCGGACTGGAAGCCGACCAAGCCGATCGAACTCATCGCCCCGGCTGGCCCGGGAGGCGGCTGGGATCTTCTGGCGCGCTCGATGCAAAAGGCGCTGACCGAAGAAAAGCTGGTCGATCAGCCGGTGCTCGTCACCAACAAGCCGGGCGGCGGCGGTGCAACGGGCTGGAACTACCTCAAGGGCAAATCGGGCCAGGGTGAATTCCTGGCGATGACCTCCGCACTGATCCTGCAGAACAACCTCCTGGGCAAAAGCGATCTGACCTTTAATACCTTCTATCCGCTCGCCAACTTGATGACCGAGTGGGAAGTCGTGGCGGTCAAGGCGGACGCCCCCTGGAAGGACGGCAAGGAATTCTTCGAAGCCATGAAGAAGGATCCCGCCAACATGCACATCGGTGTCGGCCCGGCGCTGGGCAACAACGACCACATCCAGTTCCTGGCGCTGACCAAGCTGTTTGGCGCCGATCCCAAGGCGGTCAAGTTCGTCGTTTATCCGAACACCGCGGCGGAACAGATCCCTGCGCTGTTGGGCGGCCACATCAAGGCCATCACCATCAGCCTGGGAGAAACCATGGAACAGGTCAAGGCCGGCAAGATCCGCATCCTGGGCATCAGTTCCGACAAGCGTATCAAGGAACTGCCCAATGTCGCGACCTGGAAAGAGCAGGGGGTTGATTTCGTTTATCCGCACTGGCGTGGAGTAATTGCTGCTCCCGGCCTGTCGCCTGAGCAGCAGAAGTTCTGGAACGACACGATTGGCAAGATGGTCAAGACGCCCACCTGGAAGAAGGCCATGCAGAACCTCGAGTGGGAAGAGTATTACCAGAACGCGACCGATCACGCCAAGTTCCTGGCGGACAAGAATGCGCAGATGAAGGAAAGCCTCACGGCAGTCGGTCTGATCAAGTAGTCAGTTAATACAGAGTGTTCAGGTACGCACCTGAGCGGCTGTCTGCCGCTCAGGTGCGATTCAACCCAGCGGAGGGAGTTGTCAGGATGACCAAGAACATGCAATCCGGCGTTTTGGCCGTGATTATAGGACTCGCCTACTTGGCGGGCACCTTCAAAATACCCGTCTATGAAACCGGAGATTCGATCGGGCCGCGCTCGTTTCCCTTCCTCATCGCGGCCATCGTGCTCATCTGCGGCGTGGCGCTGATCATCAACGACCTGCGCGCCAAGGAGCGCAAGCCCTTCTCCTGGGGCTTTGCAGCCCATAGGGTAGTCTGGCTGCGGATCGCGGCGACCATCTTCTTCGGCATCGCGTTCGGGCTGGTGCTCGACACCCTCGGTTACCTGATCGCCATGCTCCTGTTCATGATCATCATCACCGAGATGATCAACGTCGGACGGCACAAACAGAACTTGATCATTTCCGTGCTGTTCTCGCTGATCTCCTACCTATCCTTCGCCGTCGTCCTGAAGCTGAGCCTCCCACGTGGCCTGCTCGGCGGCATTCTTCCCTTCTGACGGAGAGGTGACACATGGATGCAGTATTTAGCAATCTGATGCTTGGCCTGAACGTCGCCCTGACGCCGGTCAACATCATGTGGGTGTTCATCGGCGGCCTGCTCGGCACGGTCATCGGCATGCTGCCCGGCCTCGGCCCGGCTACCGGCGTCGCGGTGCTCATTCCGGTCACTTACGGCATGAACCCGACCACTGCCCTGATCACCATGTGCGCGGTGTACTACGGCGCCATGTTCGGCGGCTCGCGCGCCTCGATCATGATCAACACCCCGGGCGACGCCTCGGCCATCGTCAGCTGTTTCGACGGCTATCCGATGGCCAAGAAGGGCAAGGCCGGCGAGGCGCTGGCCATTTCGGCGTGGGCCTCATTCGTCGGCGGCATGGCCGGCATGGTCTTCCTGGTTTTCCTAACGGAACCGGTCGCGGCCATGGCGTTGAAGTTCGGCCCGGCCGAGAAGTTCTCGCTGATGCTATTCGCCCTGACGGCGACGATCACCCTCTCCGAAGGCAGCGTTCTCAAGGGGTTCATCGCCATGGGCCTCGGCCTGATGATGGCCACCATCGGCCTCGATGGACAATCCGGCGCCAGCCGCTTCGTCATCGTCGAGGATCTTCAGGACGGCATCGACTTCCTGGTGATCATGATCGGCTTCTACGCCGTGACCGAGGTGTTCAAGAACTTCAGCGACATCGATCACCAGTACAACGTCGACGCCAAGTCGATCGGTACCGTGTCGATGTCGAAGGAGGCCTGGACGCGTTCGTTCATGCCATGGCTGCGCGGTTCGCCCCTCGGCTTCCTGATCGGCGTGCTGCCAGGCGCCGGTGGCACCATCGCCACCTTCCTGTCCTACGCCGTCGAAAAATCGGCCAGCAAGAAGCCGGAGGAATTCGGCCATGGCGCCGTCGAAGGACTGGCCGGCCCGGAATCGGCCAACAACGCATGCTCCTGCGGCGCGCTGGTACCGCTGCTGACCCTCGGCATTCCCGGTTCCGGCACGGCGGCGGTCATGCTCGGCGCCCTGATGATGCTCGGCGTGCGTCCGGGGCCGGTGCTCTTCGAACAGCATCCGGAAGTCGCCTGGGGCGTCATCGCATCGATGCTGCTCGGCAACATCATCCTGCTGGCGATCAACCTGCCGCTGGCCATTCCGCTGGTCCAGCTGCTCAAGATCCCGCAGCGCATCATGCTGCCGCTGGTGCTCGGCATGGGCTTCATGGGCACCTACTTCCTCAACTACAGCTCGTTCGATTTCGTCCTGGTGTCGGTCAGCGCGCTGGCTGGCTACATGCTGGGCAAGCTGTCGATCCCGATCCCGCCGTTGGTGTTGGCGCTGATCCTCGGCGGCATGACCGAGCAGTCGTATCGGAACGCGCTGCAGATATCCAACGGCTCGATCAATATTTTCTACGAGAAGCCGATCTCGCTGGCCTTCCTGATCATGGCGGTCATTTCGCTGGTATATGCGTTGAAACGCCAGACCACGATCGTGAAAGTCTGAGAACGACCGTCTTCCTCTCCAACCCCGGCTCAGGCCGGGGTTTTTTTTTGATTGTTTCAGCTGTCGCGCCGAGAAACAATTTGCAACGAACTCTCCCTGTCGCGAAATCCTTTGCAACGCGAGTGTGCCGACAATGGCTCCATCGGATACGGCGCTGCTTCACGCTGCGCCGATTGACCGATCAACCACACAGGAGACTCGCACCCATGAAACAACTGCTTTCCCCCCGCTTTTTAGTCGCCGCCGTGGCCTTGTCCCTCGGCCTCGCCGCCAACACCTACGCCATGCCGCGTGGCGAGCACCCCGGCCCCGGCATGGGCATGCCAGGTCATCACTACATGGTTCACGGCCGCGCCATGAATCGCCTGCATGGCGAATTGAAACTCGACGCCAAGCAGGAAGCGTTGTGGCAGGAGGCAGAAAAGTTCAGCCAGGATCACCGCGACACGATGCGCGAGCGTTTCCGCAAGGAGCACGCCGAGATCAAGGCCATGCTCGACCAGCCCGGAGCCGACTTGCGCGCCATCGCCAAGCGCACGGATGACCTGAGAGCCGAAGGCATCAAGGAACGCAATGCCGTCCGAGAACGCTGGCTTGCCGTTTATGACACGCTCACCCAGGAGCAGAAGGAAAAGGCCCGCCTGTTCTTCAAGGCCGGAGCGGAGCGCTTCGAAAGGATGGAGCAGAAAACCAAGGGACGCGGTCAGCCTCCAAGGGATACTCCGGCCAACCCTGCACCGAAGGGCTGATAGCGTGCACGCAATCCCGTCACCCCGGCGTTCGCCGGCGTGACGGATTCGTCCTGGCGGCCTTAACAGGCATTTACCTGTTCCCGACTCCTTACGACCTCCGTAGTCCAATGAGGTGGCTAATAATGCCGGATGGCTTGCCGCCCTTTCGTCGTAAAAATTCTTGTGCCTATTCTGCCCCTCAGGTTTCTCCCCCTCGCCGCCAGCCTGACCCTGTTGCTCGGCGGCTGCGTTTCCCTTGAGCAGCGTCTGGCCGACGTCAAGTCTGCCGCTCCCATTACTGCCCCTGGCTATTGGAGCACGTCCGCTTCCGCAATCAGCATGGTTACCCCGGCGCCGGCTACGCTTGCCGTCTGGTGGCAACAGTTCGGTGACGGCCACCTCGATCGTTTGATCGAAGCGGCAATGACCGGTGCGCCGGACATCCGCAGCGCGCAAGCAAGATTGCGGCAGGCGAGGGCTTCGCGCGACCTGGCCGTGGCCAACCTTTACCCCAGCCTGAGCGCGTCAGCCGGAGCCACCCGCTCGCGTACCGGGAGCGCCGTCGGCGGCAGCGGTGAGTCGCAAACGCTCTACGCTGCCGGGTTCGATGCCAGTTGGGAGCCGTCGATTTTCGGCGGACTGCGCGATGCCGTCGACGCCGCCCGTGCCGAGGCCGCCGCCAGCGAAGCCTCGCTGGAGTCGACGCACGCCTCGCTGGCCGCCGAGGTCGCGCTCAACTATGTCGCCCTGCGCGCCAGCCAGCAGCGGCTGGCCATTGTCCGGGCCAACGTCACCAGCCAGGCGGAAACCCTTCAGATTGCCGAATGGCGCGAAATGGCCGGGCTGGTGACGCGGCTCGACGTGGAGCAGGCGCGAACCAATCTCGAACAGACCCGCGCCGCGATCCCCGCACTGGAAACAGCGCGCACCGAGGCCGAGCACCGCCTGGCCGTTCTCACCGGCCGCGTTCCGGGAAGTCTGCGTGAATCGCTGCAGGAAACCAGACCGTTACCCGTGGCGCCGGAAGAAATCGCCGTCGGCATCCCGGCCGACACCCTGCGCCAGCGGCCCGACGTGCGCGCCGCTGAACTGACGCTGCAGGCCGAGATCGCGCGCACGGCCGAACGCGAGGCCGACCGTTACCCGAGCCTGACACTCGCCGGCTCTCTCGACTGGAAATCTCTCAGCCTGTCCGCGCTGGGCGGCAGCGACACCCTCGTGCGTTCGCTGGCCGCAACCCTCGCCGGCCCCTTGTTCGACGGCGGCCGCATCCGTGCCCGCATCGCCGTGCAATACGCCGTACAAGAACAGGCGCTGGTGGCCTGGGAGAAAAGCCTGCTGACCGCCCTGGAGGACGTAGAGAACGCCATGACGGCCTACGCCAATGGCCGCGAGCGCGTGGATGCCCGACGCAAGGCCGCAGGGTCGGCAGCCAATGCCGCCGGACTGGCCCGCATCCAGTACCAGGCCGGGGCGTCCGATTTCCAGAACGTACTGGAAACCGAGCGCACCTTACTGACTGCCCAGGACAACCTGGCCAGCGCCGAAGCCGATGTGCTGACTGCCGTCATCCAGCTCTACAAGGCCTTGGGGGGTGGGTGGCAACATGCCGCGACGGCGGAAGAAAGGGTGTCATGAGGCCTGGATACCCAGGCGTCAACCCCTCCCATCGTCCCACGGTCGGCTTTGCACAACCGCTGGTGTGCTCCCCCCTGACAAGGGGGGCTGGGGAAGTTAACAACCGTCCCGGTACCTTCAGTTTCTCCGCAATACATTGGCCATGACAACTCTAGCCGACACTCCCGACTTCCTGAAAACCGGTACTACGTCCACAGTTTCCAACCGAAAAAAGCGCTGGATGCTGCTGACTGCGGTCGTCGGAACCATTACCGCTTTGGCTCTGATGTCGGTCGGCGGCAACGGGACGGGAGGCGGCTTCCTGACCGAGGAAGCCATCACCGGCAAGCTCGTGGTCAGCATCTCGGCTAGCGGTACGCTGCAACCGACGCGCTCGGTCGACGTCGGCAGCGAACTGTCCGGAACGCTGGAAGCGGTGCTGGCCAACGAAAACGACCGAGTGACGAAGGGCCAGATCGTCGCCCGCTTGGACACCTCCAAGCTGCGCGATTCCGTGGCCAAGTCGAAAGCCGCCCTGGATGCCGCCGAAGCCTCGGTGGCGCAGACGGAAGCAACTCTCGCCGAAGCGCGTGCCAACCTCGACCGTCTGCGCCAGGTCGCCGAGCTGTCAGGTGGCAAGGTGCCGTCCAGGAGCGAGCTGGACAGCGCCGAAGCGGTCTGGCGCCGCGCCTTGGCCAACCTGGCCAGCGCCCGGGCCTCGGTGGCGCAAGCTCGGGCCACATTGCAAACCGACGAGACGAATATCGAAAAGGCCGTCATACGCTCGCCGATCAACGGCGTCGTGCTGACGCGCAAGGTCGAACCGGGCCAGACGGTCGCCGCGCAGATGACCACGCCCGTGCTGTTCGTCATCGCCGAGGATCTGACCAAGATGGAATTGCAGGTCAAGGTCGACGAAGCTGACGTCAGCACGGTGCGGCTGGGCCAGCCGGCCAGCTTCACCGTTTCCGCCTGGCCCGGACGCAGCTTTCCGGCGACCATTCAGCGCGTCGGCCTCGGCTCGACGACCACTGACAACGTGGTCACCTACAAGACCGTGCTCACCGTGGCCAACGACGATCTGGCCCTGCGCCCGGGCATGACGGCGACTTCGCGGATCATCACGGCGCAGCATGACGACGTGTTGCTGGTGCCAAATGCCGCGCTGCGCTTCGTTCCTCCGAGTTCGGAGGATTCCAAGCCCGCGGGCAGCATCGTCTCGCGCCTGGTGCCTCGCCCGCCGCAACCGAAAAAACAGCAGCCCAAGGCCGCTCCGGGCGACACCAAGCAGGTCTGGATCCTGCGCGACGGGCAGCCCGAGGCTGTTCCGGTGGAAACCGGCGCCAGCAACGGGCGCCAGACCGCGATCACCGGCGGAGACCTGAAGACCGGCATGGCCGTCATCGTCGACTATCAGGAAAAGCCCCGGTGAACACTGGCACACTGATTTCCCTGCGCGCCATCACCAAGACCTACGGCGAGGGCGTAGCGGCGTTCCAGGCCCTGAAGGGCATCGACCTCGACATCGCGGCTGGCCAGTTCGTCGCCATCATGGGTCCGAGCGGTTCCGGCAAGTCTACGGCACTCAACATCCTCGGCTGCCTCGACGCGCCAACGTCCGGCGCCTACGGTTTCAGGGACATTCCGGTCGAGGCGTTGACCCGCAACCAGCGCGCACTGCTGCGCCGGCATTATCTCGGCTTCGTCTTCCAGGGCTTCAACCTGCTCTCGCGCACCTCGGCGCAGGAGAACGTCGAACTGCCGCTGCTCTATCGCGGCGCCGAATCCGCGCAACGCCACGCCGCGGCACGCGAGGCACTGGCCCAGGTCGGCCTGACCGGCTGGGAGCATCACACACCGGCTGAGCTCTCGGGCGGCCAGCAACAACGCGTAGCCATCGCCCGCGCCATCGTCACCCGTCCGCTGGTGCTTCTCGCCGACGAGCCGACCGGCAACCTCGACAGCCAGCGCGGCCACGAAATCATGGACCTTCTCACCGCGCTCAACCGGGAGCAGGGCATTACCGTGATCATGGTCACGCACGAGCCGGAGATGGCCCATTACGCCGATCGCGTGGTGAAGTTTGTCGATGGGTGGGTGGAAAGCGATTCGAGGAAGGAGCGGCATTCCCCTCCAACCCTCCCCTTGTCAGGTGAGGAGAGGACGCAACACGGCCGGTGTGACACCCCCCTGACAAGGGAGGCTGGGGGGGTTAATGAACGCGGCCCGGGAACGCCATGACCCAGATGCTCCTGAACGCCCTGCTGCTCGCCCTGCGCGCGATCCGGCGCAACCTGATGCGCTCGTTCCTCACCGTGCTCGGCGTGGTTATCGGCGTCGCGGCAGTGATCACCATGGTCACGCTGGGCAACGGTGCGACGCACATGGTGTCCGACCAGATCTCCAGCCTCGGCAGCAACCTGCTGATCCTGCGACCAGGACAGCAGCTCGGGCCGGGACGTGACAGCGCCGGCGCGGCCAGCTTCAAGCTGGCCGATGTCGAGGCGATCCAGACGCAGGTGCCGGCCTTGAAAGCCGTCGCCCCGGTAGTCGGCAGCAAGGTGACGCTGGTCGCCGGCAACCAGAACTGGCAGTCGCAGGTCAACGGCACGAGCAACGCCTACTTCGTCGCCGGCAACTGGAACATCGCTGCCGGGAGGCAGTTCGAGGAGGACGAGGAGGCCGCCGGCAAGGCCGTGTGCATCATCGGCGCCACAGTGAAGAGGCAGCTCTTCCCCAAGGGTTCGCCCATCGGCGACGAAGTGCGCGTCAAGAACTTCTCCTGCGAGATCATCGGCTTGCTGCAAGGCAAGGGGCAGGGCGCGATGGGCCAGGATCAGGACGACGTGGTGCTGATGCCGATCCGCACGGCCCAGCGCCGGCTGACCGGCAACGTGAATGACGTATCGACGCTGATGCTCTCGCTGCGCGACGGTGTCGCCGCCGACCCGGTCATGGAGCAGATCCGCAAACTCATGCGCGAACGGCGCAGGCTCTCGGAGAACGCTGACGACGACTTCAACGTGATGGACACCAAGCAGATCGCGGAAACGTTGTCCGGCACGATCCGCACCATGACCGGCCTGCTCGGGGCGGTGGCCGCCGTCAGCCTGCTCGTCGGGGGCATCGGCATCATGAACATCATGCTCGTCTCGGTCACCGAGCGCACCCGCGAGATCGGCATCCGGTTGGCCATCGGCGCGCTGGAGCATGAGGTACTGCTGCAATTCCTGATCGAGGCCGTGGCGCTTTCGGCGCTCGGAGGACTGATCGGCATCGTTCTGGCCTTGTTCGTCTGCCTCTGCCTGACGGCGCTGATGCACATGCCTTTCCTGTTCAACCCCGGAATCAACCTGCTGGCTTTTTTGTTTTCCGGCGCCATCGGCATCGTCTTCGGCTACATGCCGGCCCGACGGGCGGCGAGCCTCGACCCGATTGTGGCACTGCGCTTCGAGTAGCCCCAGACCTTTCACCAAATGCACAGAAAAGGGCGAAGAATCAGATACCGGCGCAGACACCCGAGCGGCAACGACGCGGGGACATAAACACTTCGATCCGGCCAGACAATCTGGCCAATAGGCCCCGAAGTGTTTCAGATCTTCCCGCCTGGTGGAAAATCTCGGCACACCTGAAATACCTCGGCGCCGATCAACCCCCACCCGGTTGGTCCGATCACTAAGCCAATCCGGGGGAAAACGAATTTTCCCCAATTAATCAAACCGTTTCAGAAAACCAACAGCAACGGAAAAAACTCCGAGGATGAGAGCGAACACTGATGCCTCCGAGCGGCGTCGGGACTACAATGCGGGAATCCGGTATTGCTTATCCCGAGCACCCCTCCGGTCGAACAATAAAAAAGACAACACCAAGCCACCACATCAGGAGATATCCAGAAATGAGTCATAGATTCACCCAGACCTTCCTTGTCGTTCCCGCGCGACAAGGCGTGGGTCTTACTTCGATTACTTTGGGGATTGTGCGTGCATTGCAGCGTCACGGCGTCGAAGTCCGCTTTGCCAAACCCGTCGCGCAGGATATCGGGGATACTTCGGTGCATTTCGCCCGCGAGATATTCCCGGTCGCCGTACCTGAAGCGATTCCGCTGGAGGACGTTGCCGAACAGGTCGCTTCGAACCAGACCAACGAACTGATGGAAGAAATTGTCACGCTGTGCATGAAAGCCGGTGACAACGCCAGTGTTCTGGTCGTCGAGGGACTGCATACGGACCCGGCCCATCAATTCACCTCCCACCTGAATGTCGACATGGCGCGCGCCCTGAAGGCGGAAGTCGTCGTCGTTGCCGATGCCAACGCACCCAACGCCACCGCCGACCTGCGCCTGACCATCAGCCAGTACACCAACGAGGGTTGCAAGGTCGCCGGCGCCATCCTCAACATGGCCGCCGAAGACTACGATCCGGAAGAATTGAAGCGGCGCCTGGGCAAGGTTCCGCTGTGGGGCATGGTGCACGAGAACCCGCTCCTGAAGGCGCCGCGCACGCTCGACGTCGCCCGCCATCTGGATGCAGAAATCATCCTGGCCGGCGAAATGAACACCCGCCGCGTCACCGACACCATCATCACCACCCGCTCCGCCGCCGCCTTCATCCCGCGCCTGCGTCCGGGCACCTTGGTCATCGCTGCCGGCGACCGCGACGACATCGTGATGGCCGTGGCGCTCGCCGCCAGCCGCGGCATTCCGCTCGCCGGCCTGCTGCTCACGCACAACAGCACGATCGCCCCGGAACTGATGGATCTGGCCGGACCCGCATTGAATACGGGGTTGCCGATCCTGCGCACCAAGGGTGACAGTTACGTCATCGCCCGCCAGGTCAGCAAGATTCCGGTCGACGTGCCCTGCGACGATACCGAGCGCATGAATGCCGTGCTCGACACTGTGGCCGAGCACCTGGACATCACCGCCATTACCGGCTCCTTCCACATCCCGGAATCGACCAAGCTGTCTCCGCCGGCGTTCCGCTACCAGCTCATCCAGAAAGCCCGCGCCGCGCACAAGCGCATCGTGCTGCCGGAAGGCGACGAACCGCGCACCGTGCGCGCCGCGGCGATCTGCGCCGAGAAGGGCATCGCTCATTGCGTGCTGCTCGGCAAGCGCGACGCCATCGAGACGGTGGCCGCATCGCAAGGCATCGCGCTGCCCACCAAGAACCTGGAAATCCTCGATCCGGACAGCATCCGCGAGCAGTACGTCGGCCCCATGGTCGAGTTGCGCAAGTCCAAGGGGCTGACGCCCCAGATGGCCGCCGCGCAACTGGAGGACACCGTGGTGCTGGGCACCATGATGCTGGCCATCAACGAAGTCGACGGCCTCGTCTCCGGCGCCGTGCATACCACGGCCAACACCGTCCGCCCGGCCCTGCAGCTGATCAAGACGGCCCCCGGTTCGTCGATCGTCTCGTCGGTCTTCTTCATGCTCATGCCCGACCAGGTGCTGGCCTACGCCGATTGCGCCATCAACCCCAACCCGACCGCCGAGGAACTGGCCCAGATCGCCAAGCAGAGCGCCGACAGCGCCGCCGCTTTCGGCATCACCCCGAAGGTGGCGATGATCAGCTACAGCACCGGCAGTTCGGGTTCCGGCCAGGACGTGGAGAAGGTGCGCGCCGCGACCGAAATCGCGCACACGCAGTTCCCCGATCTGGTCCTCGACGGCCCGATGCAGTACGACGCCGCGTCGGTTTACGAAGTCGGCAAACAGAAAGCGCCGAACAGCCCGGTCGCCGGCCAGGCCACGGTATTCGTGTTCCCTGATCTGAACACCGGCAACACGACGTACAAGGCGGTGCAGCGCAGTGCCAACGTGCTCTCCGTCGGCCCGATGCTGCAAGGGCTGCGCAAGCCGGTCAACGATCTGTCGCGCGGCGCGCTGGTCGACGACATCGTGTTCACCATCGCCCTGACCGCCATCCAGGCCGCCTCGGCACCGCAAAACTGACCGGCAGCACCGTCGCCCAAATGGCCGCCCGGCAGGAACGGGCGGCCATTTCTTTTGTTCGCCTCCCGGTTACAAAATCGCTGAAGGATTCGGCGAAGGGGCGGGGAGGGCGATTGTTATAATGATCCTTCTCGCACATTCACACGGATTCACGTTCCCATGTCCAAGTTTCGCTCCCTTTTCCTGACTCTATTGCTCGTTCCGCTGCTGGCTACGGCCCAACAGATGCCCACCCCGCCCGCGCTGGCCGCCAAGTCCTGGCTGCTCATCGAATCGGCTTCCGGACAGGAACTCGCCGCACAGGCGCCGGACGAGCGTCTGGAGCCGGCGTCGCTGACCAAATTGATGACCGCCTACCTCACATTTGCGGCGATCAAGCAAGGGACGATCAAGCTCGACCAGACCGTGCCGGTATCGGAAAAAGCCTGGAAGACGCAAGGATCGCGCATGTTCATCAAGGTCAACACGCAAGTTGCGGTGGAAGACCTGATCAAGGGCATGATCGTGCAGTCGGGCAATGACGCCTGCGTGGCACTGGCCGAGGCGATCGCCGGCAGCGAGGACAATTTCGCGCAGATGATGAACCGCGAGGCGCAGCGTCTGGGCATGAAGTCGACGAGTTTCCGCAACGCCGCCGGCATGCCGGACCCGCAGCACTACACCACGGCGCGCGACCTGGCTATTCTGGCGGGTGCCCTGATCCGCGATTTCCCGACTGAGTATGCGAAGTATTATTCGCTCAAGGAATTCCGCTACAACAACATCACCCAGCCGAACCGCAACCGCCTGCTGTGGATCGACCCGACGGTCGACGGCGTCAAGACGGGCCATACCGAAGCGGCCGGCTACTGCCTGATTTCCTCGGCCAAGCGCGGCGACCGCCGGCTGCTGTCGGTCGTTCTCGGCACGGCCTCGGACTCGGTACGCGCCCAGGAATCACTCAAGCTGCTCAACTACGGCTTCCAGTTTTACGAGGCCGTGCGCCTCTACGCCAAGGATCAGGCGGTATCCAGCCTGAAGGTCTGGAAGGGCTCGTCGGCGACCGTGAAAGCGGGTTTCCAGAACGACTTCGTCCTCTCCATCCCCAAGGGATTCGCGCCGCGCCTGAAGACCGAACTGCTCTCGCAACAGCCGCTGGTGGCCCCGGTCGCCGCCGGGCAGGTCGTTGCCACTCTGAAGGTTTCGCTCGATGGCAAGCCGTACGGAGACTATCCGGTGGTAGCCATCGAAGCCGTGCCCGTCGCCGGCATCTTCGGACGGGCCATCGACACCATTCGCCTGTGGTTCAACTAGGAGCCGCGCATGACCGCCTTTCTGAACGGACAATTCCTGCCGCTTTCGGAAGCGCGCATCTCGCCGCTGGACCGGGGCTTCCTGTACGCCGACGGGGTGTATGAAGTCATTCCGGTGTATTCCCGCTTTCCGTTCCGCATCGACGAGCACCTTTCCCGCCTGCAGCATTCGCTCGACGGCATCCGCCTGCCCAACCCGCACACCAACGAGGAATGGCGGACGATCATCCTGCGCCTGATCGCCGAGACCGAATACGACGATCAACTGCTGTACATCCAGGTAACCCGCGGCGCGGACAACAAACGCGATCCATGTTTTCCCAAGGGCGTGCCGCAGACGGTATTCCTGTTCACCGCACCGTTGGTCGGCCCCACCGCCGCGTTGCGCGAGCAGGGCGTCGCGGCGATCACCGCCCCGGACATCCGCTGGTCGCGCTGCGATCTGAAGGCCGTGGCCCTGCTGCCCAACGTGCTGACCCGACAGTTGGCCGCCGATGCCGGTTGCGCCGAGACGATCATGATCCGCAACGGCTACCTCACCGAGGGTTCGTCGACCAATGTTTTCGTCGTGAAGAACGGCGTGATCCTCACCCCGCCGCAGGACAACCTGATCCTGCCCGGCATCACCTGCAACGTCGTCCTGGAGTTGGCAGACACCCACAAGGCTCCGCTCGAAGTCCGGCCGGTGAGCGAGGCGGAGGTGCGCGATGCGGACGAGATATGGATTACCTCCTCGACCAAGGAGGTTCTCGGCGTCGTCACGCTCGACGGCCAGCCGGTCGGCCATGGCGAAGCGGCTGGCAAGCCCGGACCGGTGACGCGGCGCATGCACGAATGGTTCTGCGCCTTCCGCGAAAACGTGATGAGGCGCGGCCATGACTGAGCAGAAGGAAACGCTGCTCGAATTCCCCTGCGCTTTCCCGCTGAAGATCATGGGCTTGGCCGGCGACGCGCTGGCGCAGACCGTGCTCGAGATCGTGCAGCGCCACGCGCCGGGTTTCGACGGCGCGACGATGGAAATGCGCGCTTCCTCGGGCGGCAAGTACGTCAGCCTGACCTGCACGATCAACGCCACGTCCAAGGCCCAGCTCGATGCCCTGTACCGCGAATTGAGCGGGCATCCGCTGGTCAAGGTCGTGCTTTAGGAACGGATGTCCGCCACCACGATCGTCGTCCGCCCACTGAGCCGGGTCGCCTACGAACCGACCTGGCGGGCGATGATCGACTTCACCGCCGCGCGTAGCGAATCAACTCCAGACGAGCTGTGGATCTGCGAGCACCCGCCGGTCTACACCCTCGGCCAGGCAGGCAAGCCGGAACACCTGCTCGCCGACAACGGCATCCCGCTGGTGAAGATCGATCGCGGCGGGCAGATCACCTACCACGGTCCCGGCCAGGTCGTCATCTACCTGCTGGTCGACCTCAACCGCCGCGGCCTCAAGGTGCGCGAACTGGTCACCTGCATGGAACAGGCGATCATCGACCTGCTCGCCGAACACGGCGTCGCAGCCGGCCGCCTGGACAAGGCACCGGGCGTTTACGTCGGCGATGCCGGCCCTGGCGGCTACCCGGCCAAGATTGCCGCGCTCGGCTTGCGCATCCGGCGCGGCTGCAGCTACCACGGCCTCTCTCTCAACGTGGACATGGAACTCGCGCCTTTTTCGGCGATCAACCCTTGCGGCTACGCCGGCATGCCGGTCACGCAGACGCGCGACCTCGGCGTCGCGCTGACGCCCGCGCAGGCCGCTGAAGCGCTTACCCGACATCTGATCCGATTATTGGAAAATCCCCTGGAAATCCCATGAACGACACCATTGCCAAACCCGCCGCCAAAGTTGCCGGCGTCAAGCAGAAAGGCGAACTGAAAACGGCGCGCATTCCGATCAAGATCGTTCCGGTCGACGAGCCGCTACGCAAGCCGGCGTGGATCCGCGTCAAGGCCGGCAACGAAGTCGGACGCTTCGGCGAGATCAAGAAGATGCTGCGCGAGCAGAAACTGCACACCGTCTGCGAGGAGGCCGCCTGCCCGAACATCGGCGAATGCTTCGGGCGCGGCACCGCGACCTTCATGATTCTCGGCGACATCTGCACGCGCCGCTGCCCGTTCTGCGACGTCGGCCACGGCAAACCGCTGCCGCCCGATCCGGAGGAGCCGGCGAGCCTCGCCGACAGCGTCGCTCACCTGAAACTGCGTTACGTGGTGATCACCAGCGTCGACCGCGATGACCTACGCGACGGCGGCGCCGGCCATTTCGCCGAGGTGATCCGCGCCGTGCGCGACAAGTCGCCGGCCACCACTATTGAAACACTGGTGCCCGATTTCCGCGGACGCATGGACGTCGCCATCGACGTGCTCGGCCGCGCGCTGCCCGATGTGCTCAACCACAACCTGGAGACCGTGCCGCGCCTGTACAGGCAGGCCCGCCCCGGTGCCGACTACGCGCACTCGCTGGAATTCCTCAAGCAGTTCAAGGCACGCTACCCGCACGTCCCGACCAAGTCCGGTCTGATGGTCGGCCTCGGCGAGACCGACGACGAAATCCTGCAGGTCATGCGCGACCTGCGCGCCCACGGCGTCGAGATGCTGACCATCGGGCAGTATCTGGCACCCTCGACGCATCACCTTCCGGTCACCCGCTACGTGCATCCCGACACCTTCAAGATGTTCGAGGAGGAAGCGAAGAAGATGGGCTTTTCCGGTGCCGCCTGCGGCCCGATGGTGCGTTCCTCCTACTGGGCCGACGTGCAGGCGCACAGCGCCGGAGTCGCGTGATGTTCAACATCGGCTGCCACCTGTCCACGGCCAAGGGCTTCCTCGGTATGGGCCGCGACGCGCTGTCGATCGGCGCCAACACCTTCCAGTTCTTCACCCGCAATCCGCGAGGCGGGAAAGCCAAGGATCTGGACCCGGCCGACATCGACGCCTTTCTCGTACTGGCCGACGAACACGGTTTCGGCAAGCTGCTGGCGCATGCGCCGTACACCCTCAACCCGTGCTCCGCCGATGCGCAGACGCGAGGTTTCGCACTCGAAATGATGCGGGACGATCTGGCCCGCATGGAACAGGTGCCTGGCAACCTCTACAATTTTCACCCCGGCAGCCACGTCGGGCAGGGCGAGGAAGCCGGCATCGCGCTAATCGTCGCGCAATTGAATGAAGTACTGACGCCGGCCCTGCGCACCACCGTGCTGCTCGAAACGATGGCCGGCAAGGGCAGCGAGGTCGGACGCACCTTCGAGGAAATCCGCCGCATTTTCGACGGAGTGGCGTTGCAGGAGAAAATGGGGGTCTGCCTCGACACCTGCCACCTGAACGACGCCGGCTACGATCTGGTCAATGACCTCGACGGGGTGCTGGAACACTTTGACCGGGTAATCGGACTCGACCGCCTGCGCGCCATCCACCTCAACGACAGCATGAATCCGCTGGGCAGCCGCAAGGACCGGCACGAGCGCATCGGCCACGGGCACCTCGGGCTGGAGGCGATCACCCGCGTCATCAACCACCCGGCGTTACGCCACCTGCCGTTCCTGCTCGAAACGCCCAACGAACTGCCCGGCTTCGCCGAGGAAATCGCGCTGCTGCGCGGCCTTTACCGCGCGTGAGCGGTCAAAAGACCTTCAATCCGTGCAACAGCACGAGCGCGATAAGCAGCGGCGTGACATAGCGAACGAGGAAGAATACCGCGCGGATCAGGCCGCGGTTGGGCAGGCTGCCGTCGTTGCCGAGTTGCTTCTCCAGCTGCGGCAAGCCATAGACCCAGCCGACGAACAGGCAGATCAGGATGCCGCCGAGCGGCAGCATCACGTTGGAGCTAAGGAAGTCGTACAGGTCGAAGGCATTCATCCCGAATACCTTGATCTCCGCCATCACGCTCTGCGACAGCGTCGCTGGGACGCCAAGCAGGGCGATGGCCAAGATGGTGTAGAGCGACGCCCGCTTGCGTCCGTAGCCGAAGCGCTCGGAGAGAATCGCCACCGGCACTTCCAGCAGCGAGAGGATCGCGCCCACGCTGGCGATCGCCGTGAGGAGGAAGAAGATGGTCATGAACACCGTACCGCCGGGCATCGACGTGAACACCGCAGGGATGGTCATGAACACCAGCGAGGGGCCGGCGGCCGGCTCGAAGCCGAAAGCGAATACGGCGGGGAAGATGGCGATGCCGGCGAGCAGCGATACGGACAGGTCGGCGAGCATCACGCGTGTCGTTGTCGCCGGGATGTTCTGGTCCTCGCGGAAGTAGCTGCCGTAGGTCAGCATGGTGCCCATGCCGATCGACAGTTTGAAGAAGGCCAGCCCAAGCGCGGTAAGCACCACGGCGGGGGTGATTTTTGCCAGGTCCGGGCTGAACAGGAAAGCCAGACCGGGAGCGGCGGCGCCGGGCAACGTCAGGCTGCGCACGCACAGCACCAGCAGCAGGATGAACAGCAGCGGCATCAGCTTGCGCGCCACGGCCTCGATGCCCCGGGACACGCCGAGCATGATGATGCTGCCGGTCACGCCGAGCACTACCCACTGCCAGAGCAGTGACGAGACGGGGTTCGAGACGAGAGCGCCGAAAGCCGCACCGGCCGCCTTCGGGTCGGTCGTCGAGATTTCGCCCATGGCTGCCTTGATGACGTAGGCGTACACCCAGCCGGCCACGCCGGAATAGAAGGCCATGATCAGCAGCGCAGCGAGAAAACCCATCCAGCCGATGATCTTCCACCACCACTGCCCACGCGGCGCGACTTTCTCGAACGTGGTAATGGCATTGGCGCGCGCGGCGCGCCCGAGCATCGTCTCGACGATCATCACCGGCAAGCCGACCAGCAGGGTGGCCAGCAGGTAGACCAGCAGGAAACCGGCGCCGCCGTTCATGCCGGTCAGCGAGGGGAACTTCCAGATGTTGCCGAGGCCGACGGCCGAGCCGAGCGTTGCCAGGAGCACCCCGAAGGTGCTGGTGAATCCGTCGCGGGCGGACTGGGCCATCTTGTCTTCTCCCTGTTTCAAAAAGTGCGCAAGTATGTCACGGAGTCACGGCAAGGCGACGATTTCGACACAGATCGGATCCTCACCGGTCGCGAGCCGGCAGCGCTGACGCGGGCAACCCGTTTCCGCATCAATCTCGTACACCGACAGGTGATGGGAAAGCTGCCCGGCGACCGCCAGCCAGCGCCCGGAAGGGTCGATGGCCATGCCGCGCGGCTGGGCTTCGGTCGGATAGTGGCCGAACAGCGCGAGTTGACCGTTCTGGGAATCGACAGAGAACACTGCCAGCGTCGAGGAACGCCGATCGGTGGCGTAGAGGAATTCGCCGGAGGGCGTGCTGCGCAACTCGGCCGCCCAGGGCTGGCCTCTGAAACCGTGCGGCATCATGCTTATCGAACTCGTGAGTTGCAGCGTCCCCTTTTCCGCGTCGAACGCGAACGCGTCGATGCTGCCGTCGAGCTCGTTGAGGCAATGCACATGCCGGTTATCCGGCGAAAACACCAGATGGCGCGGACCGCTGCCGGGGCGGACGGACACCTGCGCCGGCACGTTCGGTTCCAAACGGCCGTCGTCGGCCAGCCGGTAAATCCGGATCGCATCCGCTCCGAGGGTGGGCACCAGCAGCCAGCCATCGGTGGCATCGACCACCACCGCGTGCGCACGCGGCAGATCCCGTTCCACCTGCCCGACGGGCAATGGACGGCCGTTCGAATCAAGAGGAAAGGCAGCCAGCAGATTGTCGCCGTAGGAAGCCACGAAGGCGGTCCCCATCGTCCGGCTAAAGTTCACGTAAGTCGGCCCGCCTGGGCAAGGAACGCTGCCGAGCAGGGCAAGCTCGCCACTGTCCGGGTTGATCGAACATGTCAGGAGTGTGTTTTCAGCCTTCGCCCCGACCAGAAGAACACGTCCGTCCGGGCTGATCTTCATCGGCAAAGGGCTGCCGGAAATCGATAGGCGCTGACGCGGGGAAGTCTCCTCGGTACGGGAGTCGAGAGCGAAAACGTCGATCTCGCGGCTTCCGGCGCACGAGACGTAAATGAAGGTCCGGGTCATGGCAGTCTGTTCTCCGAGGCAAAAACCACGATGGAACTGCTAGTGTACGAAAAGCTGGCGATTGCGCCAGTTTTTCCCGGGGATAGACTGTTTGGTGGAGAAGGCATGAACAACATCAGTGTGAGCCTGATCGGCGCACCAACCGATATTGGTGCCGGCATGCTCGGCGCGCGCATGGGCCCGGAAGCGCTGCGCGTGGCGGGACTGGGCGGCGCCATTGAACAATTCGGCATCACGGTCCGCGACTGCGGCAATATCGGTGGACCGGCCAATCCCTGGCAACCGGCGGTCGAAGGTTTTCGCCACCTTCCCGAAGTCATTGCCTGGAACCGGGCCGTGCATGATGCCGTCCATGCGGAACTGGCCATGGGAAGCCTGCCGGTGCTGCTGGGCGGCGACCATTCGCTGGCGATCGGGTCGATCAGCGCCGTCGCCCGCCACTGCCGGGAAAAGCGCAAGAAACTGCGCGTGCTGTGGTTCGACGCGCACGCCGATTTCAATACGGCGGCGCTGACCCCCAGTGGAAATTTGCACGGAATGCCGGTCGCCAGCCTGTGCGGCCACGGTCCGCGCGAACTGGTGGAAATGGCCGGTTTCGTTCCGGCCCTGAACCCAAAGGATATCCGCCAGATCGGCATCCGCAGCGTCGATGCCGGGGAAAAGCGGCTGGTGCACGACGCCGGCATCGAGGTGTACGACATGCGCTTCATCGACGAGATGGGCATGCGCCACACGATGGAACTGGTCCTGGCGCTGATCGGACCCGACACGCACCTGCATGTCAGCCTCGATGTCGATTTTCTCGACCCCGACATCGCGCCGGGCGTGGGCACCACGGTGCGAGGCGGCCCGACCTACCGCGAGGCGCAGTTGTGCATGGAAATGATCGCCGATACCGGAAGGCTGGCTTCGCTCGACGTCGTCGAGCTCAATCCGGCGCTGGACGTACGCAACCGCACCGCCGAACTGGCGGTCGATCTGATCGAAAGCCTGTTCGGGAAAAGCACCCTGATGCGCAGCGGCTGACTGCGCCGGGGGAAGAGGGCGTTCAGGACGCTGCAGCCAGCGGCGCGTTGCCCGACCACTCGTCGTGCAGGGTGTCCACCCCGGTGTCGCTGACAATCAGGCTGTCGAGCGTCTGATGCAGCAGCACGGCCGGCGCATTGACGCGTTCGCACTGGCGCAGCTTGCCCATCTGCCGGAATCCGAAGCGTCGCTCGTAGAAGCGAACGTGGCGCGGATTGACTTCGATCACGGCATCGCTGGCTTGCAAGTGCTCCTTGCCGTACATCAGGGCAGTGCGGAAAAGGGCGTTCAGCATATGTCCAGAACTGAATTCAGGATGCACCGCCAGCCGCGTCACCTCGCAAACCCGCCGCCCCGCATGGCGCAACCCGGACAATTCCTGTGCGTAAAGCCCGTCGGCCAGCAGCCCTTCGGGGGAATCAAGGCCGATGGTCAGCGTTGCGACGACTTCCTCATCGTCCCAGACGGCCAGCGTCACGCGGTTCGGGTCGTTCGGCGGATAGACGGACGGCTGCATGCTGTAGCCACGCCAGGCATACATGCGGCGCACCAGGCGGCTGACGGCCCCCTGCTGGAATTGCGTTCGTGCCAGGCGGATATCGTATCCCCCGGAAATTCGAGGCAATGAAACCGTTCGGCATCGCGCGGCGAGCGAAATCACCGTTTCCGGAAAGAAACGGTCTATGGCCGAAGCCGACTCCCCCTGTTTTGTAATAATTTCACGCATGGAAGAAAGATGATGACACAAAAAGAAACTGCTAGCCCCAAAAAAAACCACAGCAATGCTTCAAGAGGTCGACGCTGACACGCAGCGCGATGGCGAACGTCACGCCGCACAGCGTCGACCAAAGCCATTGCCAGGAAGGGCAGTGATTCAGCCTAACTGCCATGCGCAACCGCCGATTAGCCGGCGGCGGCATTGAGAACGACGACCGGGTCGACCACCGTCTTGGTCTTGGTGGCGTTGCCCGCGGAAAGCACATTGATGTCCCCGCAAAGCTCGCACCCTTCATCGGCTACCAGCTTGCCGTAGCGAATCGTTCCCTTGACGCGTCCCGTCGAATGGATGACCAGTTGCGAACGCGCCGTCAATTCTCCTTCGAACGTTCCGTGAATCTCGGCAATGTCGATGCTGACCTTGCCGACGAACGATCCGCGCTCGGCGATGCGCACCACGCGACTGTCCATCGTCGCCTCCACGCGCCCTTCGACAACCAGCGTGTCGCAATCAAGGATTTCAGCCCCCTTGAGCTTGACTTCCGGCCCCACGATCAGACGGGCGCCCATTCCGGACTCGGCATCCACGCCGCCGGTCTCGGCTTGCCGCGCTTCCGCCGTCTCCCCCGAGGCCGCGGCCGCTGAAGGCTTGGCGGCATCAACGGGCATCGCCGAGGCAACGTCCTTGGTGGGAGGCGCTGGTCTGACAGCAGCGTTGTCGTTCGCAGTCGCGACCGATCGCGGCGTGGAGGCAGGTACGGCCCCGGCATCACGGCGTGGTATGGGGTCGTTGCGGTTGAACAGAGTCGATTTGTTGAACACTGGATATCCTTCCTCAGGTGAAAGCACGAATGCCCGATCCCTTGAGCGATATCCGTGCCAGAAGATTTTCTCCATACAAAACAGGTTCTTGGAAAAAATACTGAAGGCTGAAGATGAAATTTCGGGCAGGATTTGTCGGGATAAAGCGACACTAGCCAGACAGGAGAAATAAAACGTAGTGCGATCAGTAAGTTGCCTTGTCGCCGATTAGCGACAAGGCAACTTTCCACTGAGATTCGCTTCCTCTTCGCACCCGCCGAGGGCCACCGATCTGTTACGCTTTGCGACTATCCGGCATTCCTCCGAATCAGTCCGAAGCGCCCTATGATCCGTGCCTCCTTTCGCCAGAGCATGCTCGCTGGCTTTCTGTTGATCGTCGCATTTCTCGGCTGGGCCGGCGTGCGCGGCTGGTTGCTGGTAGAACGTTTCGCTGCGCAGAGCCGCGCGAACGGCGAAATCGCGCTCCAGCTCAGTACGTCGATCCAGGAACTGGGAGAACGGACCATCGAACTCGAGCGCAGTGCCCGTCAATTCATGGTGCTGAACGACAACGCCGTGCTGGCCCGTTTCGATGCGCAAGTGTCCCGCTCGCTGGCGGCGGTCGAGCGCCTGGAATCCCTTTCCGCCCGCCCGCTGGAGAACTTGCCCGGAGACTGGCAGCTAGCGGTCGGCGAACTCGCCCGAGCACTGCATCTTTCGGCCTCTGCCAAAGAGATCCCGGTCTTGTTGAGCCGACTGACGGAAATAAACGGTCAACTCGATCATGCCAGCCGACGCTGGATCGACAAACAGCACGCCGACACGCTGGAACGGCTTGAAGAAGGACGGCTGCAGCTCGGAACACTGGTGGCCGGAGCCGTCGGCGCCGCTTTCCTGGTGGCGCTGGCCATGAGCTGGTGGCTTGCCCGGCCGATCGGCTCCATCGAGCGTGCGATCGAGCAGCTGGGGGAAAGCCGCTTCGATATTCCAGTAGAGGTTTCCGGACCCGCCGATCTGCGCCTGATCGGGCGTCGACTCGACTGGCTGCGGCAGCGGTTGAGCGAGCTGGAAGCGGAGCGCGAGCGCGCCCTCCGGCATGTCTCGCACGAACTGAAGACACCGCTTACCGCCCTGCGCGAAGGCGTGGCGCTGCTGCAGGAAGAAATCCCCGGACCGCTCGAAGGCACGCAGCGGGAAGTGGTCGACATCCTGGATGCGAACGCCCGATCACTGCAGGTGCACATCGAAAGCCTGTTGCGCTTGAATGCGGTGTCATTGGGCGCCAGGCGCCTGCATCGCCGCCCGGTGAACCTGAAGCGGCTGTTCGACGGAGTGGTGCAGGATCGCGAACTGCAGATCCAGGCCCGGCAACTGCAGGTTCGCTGCTCGGTCCCTTCCACTTCAGGAATGCTCGACGCGGACAAGCTGCGCGTGGTCATCGACAACCTTCTCTCCAACGCCATCGATTTCAGCCCGGACGGCGGCGTCATCCGGCTCGACGCCCTGATCGAGGCCGGCAAGCTTCGCATCGCCTGCATCGACCACGGACCGGGAATTGCCGCAGAAGATGCCGAACGCATTTTCTCCCCATTCGTGCAGGGGCAGCGCCCCGCCCCCGTCGAACGCCACGGCAGCGGCGTCGGTCTCTCGATCGTGCGCGAACTGATGGCCGTCATGGGCGGCGAGATCCGCGTGGTGGCCGCAGGCAATTCCACCGGGGCGCATTTCGAGATCGTGTTGCCCTGGGCAACCGCAACCTGACAGAACGCCATGAAAATACTGACACGCTTCCGGCACAGCGCCTTGCTCGGCATGGTTTACCTGCTGGCGGCCTGCACCACGCTCCCCCCTCCGGAAGAGCAACCCGAACCGGGGGTCCTGACAGAGGCTCTCCCGGAAGTGTCACCGCCTCGCGTCAATGAATCGGCCATGCTGCCGCTGCTCGGCTACTATCACCTGCTGCAGCGCATGACGCCGGCGGAATTGACCCGCGAACGCCAAACGCTCGCCAGCATTCCGTCTTCACCTGCAGTGCAGCTGCGCCAGTCCATGCTGCTCGGCATGCCGCGCATGACCACCGATCTGCCCCGCGCACTGGCCCTGCTGGAAGCCATCCAGCGCTCGCACGTACCGGAAGCGGCCAGCCTGCACCCGCTGGCACGGCTGCTGTCGACCCAGTACCAGGAACGGATCAGGCTCGAAACGCAAAGCGACCGCCTCGCCCAGCAGTTGAAGGAGAGCCAGCGCAAGCGCGACGAACTGCAGGAAAAGATCGATGCCCTGGCGGACATCGAGCGCTCCATTCCGATTCGACCCAACGCCGTGAAGCCTTCTCCGTGAGAGCCGTGATGAACGACGCACCCAAACTCGCTCCCGCCCATATCCTGGTCATCGACGACGACCCGGATCTCTTGCGTCTCCTGTCCATGCGCCTGCGCGCCTGGGGAATCCGCGTATCCACGGCCATCTCGGCGGAAGAGGGGTTGTCGCGCATCGCCATCGAGACGCCACAACTGGTGATCAGCGACATCCGCTTGCCGGGCAAGGACGGCCTGACCTTGTTCAAGGAAATCCACGCCTCGCGACCGACCCTGCCGGTCATTCTGCTGACGGCGCACGGAACGATTCCCGACGCCGTACAGGCCATGTCGCAAGGGGTCTTCGGCTACCTGACCAAGCCATTCGACAGCAAGCTTCTGTTCGAGAAAGTTCAGCAGGCGCTACGCGTGTCGCCGGTTTCCGGCGGCCCGACCGGCGGAAACGACGGAAGCTGGCTGGAGGGCATCGTTTTTCGCAGCCGCCGCATGGCGGAACTGATGGAAGAAGCACGGGTGGTTGCCGCCACCGATGCCAGCATGCTGATCCGTGGAGAGAGCGGCACCGGCAAGGAGATTCTGGCCCGTGCCATCCATCGTGCCAGCCCGCGCGCCAAAGCTCCCTTCGTGGCCATCAACTGCGGCGCCATCCCCGAACAGTTGCTCGAGTCCGAGCTGTTCGGCCACGTGCGCGGGGCGTTTACCGGAGCGACCAGCGAGCATGGCGGACTGTTCAAGGCGGCCGATGGCGGCACCTTGTTCCTCGACGAAATCGGCGACATGCCTCTCGCCCTGCAGGTCAAATTGCTGCGCGTGCTGCAGGACCAGGCCGTGCGCCCGGTAGGGGCCACGCGCGCCGACCCGGTCGACGTGCGGGTGTTGTCCGCCACCCACCGCGACCTGGAAGCAGCCATGGCCGAGGGACAATTCCGCGAAGATCTTTACTACCGCCTCGATGTCGTCACCCTGACCCTGCCGCGCCTGGACGAACGGCGCGAGGACATCCCTCTGCTGGCCAACCACTTCATGCAACAACTGGTGAAGAAGTACGACAAGGGAATTACCGGCATCGCCCCGGACGCGCTGGAAGCGCTTTCGACGGCGGCCTGGCCAGGCAACGTGCGCCAGCTCTACAACGTCATCGAACAATGCTGCGCCTTGGCCACCACGGCGCTGATCAGTTTGCCGCTGGTACAGCGCGCATTGCGCATACCGAGCATGGAAGCGCTCACTTACGCCGAGGCCAAGCAGCGTTTCGAACGCAACTACCTGATCCAGTTGCTGAAGCTCACCGACGGCAACGTCGCCGACGCGGCCCGAATCGCCGACCGCAACCGTACCGAGTTCTACCGCCTCCTGCAGAAGTACGATCTGACTCCCAGCCTGTTCCGCGGCAATGGAGAAGAACCGGAACGCGAATCAGGTCAGCGATAGTTGCTGAATCGCTTCGGATAGTGTTGCGTCAGCCACGCCAGAACGACGTACTTCACCGTCTTGCCGATACCGATGGCGATCATGGCGCCGACGGTCGATGGATGGGCCAGCGAATAGAGGAAGACGACAGGCGTCTGGGGCATCGGCGACCCGGCCACGACGGCCAGGGCCAGCAGCCCGTAGCGATCGAGCCAGTCGGCGGCGAACTGCCATTTTTCCGAAGCCGCCACCTGCGGAAAGCGCGAGAGGACCAGTTCGTAGCCCATGAAATGAAACACTTCGACCAGCGCGCCGCCCGCCAGGCCGCTGGCCAGTCCGCTCAGTACCCCCAGGGACAGCCAGCGCCGCGGCGCGATCAACACGGCCGGAATCAGCACGATGACGAAGGGAAAGGAGAACGTCACGGTTGCCGCGAAGGCGATCAGCGCCACGACAAGAGGATAGTAGCGGTGAGAGGCACTGACCCGGAGAATGCGGCGCAGCCAGTCGGGAATGTGCGGCTTTGCGTTCATCACATCAGATCCTGGCTCGCACAGAATAGTTTACTTGCCGTCGGCCAGAACCCCGGAGTAACGTATGCCATTGCCTTGACGAGCCCAAGCGGCCTGGAGGAATCACCATGCGTAGCACTAGTACCGTTTTCAAGTTTCTGCAGATCCTGGGGGTGGTCTGTGGGTTTGTTTTTGCCGCGCCGGTTTCTGCCGCCGGCCTCGACGCGCTGTCGAGCAATGATACGGCATCCGGACTCAAGGAAGCGCTGACCCGTGGTGCCGAAATCGCCGTCGGGCAACTCGGCAAGAGGGACGGATTTCTCGGCGACAAGCGCGTCAGGATTCCGCTGCCCGAATCGGCCCGCTCCGTGGAGAAGGCAATGCGCACTTTCGGCATGAAGAAGCAGGCCGACGAACTGATCGAGACGATGAACCGTGCTGCCGAGATGGCCGTCGTCGAGGCCAAGCCAATTCTCACCAACGCGATAAAGAACATGAGCTTCGATGACGCGCGCGGCATCCTGACTGGGGGCGAGGATGCCGCCACCCAGTATTTCCGGCGCACCACCTCGAACGACATCGCCGCCAGGTTCCTGCCCATCGTCAAGAAGGCCACGGCCAAGGTCGACTTGGCCGGCCAGTACAACCAGTATGCCGGACAGGCCGCCAAGCTCGGACTGCTCGACAAGAAGGACGCCGACCTGGACACCTACGTGACGCACAAGGCGATGGACGGCCTGTTCCTGATGATCGCCGAACAGGAAAAAGCGATCCGCAAGGATCCGGTCGGCACCGGATCGGCGATGATCAAGAAGGTTTTCGGCACACTGAAATAGAGACTCCCATGCTCAAGCGATTGTTCACCGGCATCCTTTCCGGACTTCTCGCGGCGATCCTGCCGGGCTGCGACAGTGTCAAGCTGGACAAACTGAAACCCGGCGTGACCACCATGGCGCAGACACGCGAGATCATGGGCCCCCCGACCATGGAATGGCGGGACGCCGACGGCTCGACGACCTGGGAGTATCCGCGCACCCCTGGCGGCATCGTCAATTACATGATCGACTTCAGCCCGGACCGGATTCTGCGCGAAGTGCGCCAGGTACTCACCGAAGCGAACTTCGCCCGCGTAAAGGAGGGCATGACCCGCGACCAGGTGCGCCGCCTGCTCGGCCAACCGGTCAGCGAACAGTACTTTTCACTCAAAAATGAATACGTCTGGGACTGGAAGACAAAAACCGAAGCGTCCTACGACTACTTTTTCGACGTGTATTTCGACGAGCAGGGCCATGTCACCCGGACCGGAACCCATTTCAAGCCAATATCGGGCGGCTGAAAGGCACGTAAATATTGACAATCAAGGACTTGGCGCGTAGATTCGAGCCTCTTTCCGGCTTGTTGCCAGGCCCGCGCCGATTTGAAGTTCAGCTTGCAGGCGCGTTACAAATGTGGCTAAAGCGGGCGTGATTCGATTGTGATTCCGAAACCCGTTCGCCAAGAATGCTGAACGGGTTTTTCATTTTGAGCGCTTTTTCAAGGGCATCCCATGCAGCCAGACCGCACCTCCGAACTGACTTCCCTGTTGCAGCAACGCCTGTTGATCCTCGACGGCGCGATGGGGACGATGATCCAGCGGCACAAGCTGCAGGAGGACGACTATCGCGGCGCGCGCTTCGCCAATCACCCGCATGACCTCAAGGGCAACAACGATCTGCTGCTGCTGACCAGGCCGGAGGTGATTCGCGGCATCCACGCCGAGTATCTGGCGGCCGGCGCCGACATCCTCGAAACCTGCACCTTCAATGCCACGTCGCTGTCGCAGGCCGATTACAAGCTGGAATCAATCGTCTATGAACTGAACGTCGCCGGCGCCAGACTGGCACGCGAAGTGTGCGATGAATTCACGGCGAAAGACCCGAAGAAACCGCGCTTCGTGGCCGGCGTCCTCGGCCCCACCTCGCGCACCGCGTCGATCTCGCCGGACGTCAACGACCCCGGCCACCGTAACGTAACCTTCGACGACCTCGTCACCTCCTACACCGAGGCCGTTAGGGGACTCACTGACGGCGGCGCCGACATCCTGTTGGTGGAAACGGTCTTCGACACGCTCAACGCCAAGGCGGCGCTGTTCGCCATCGAGCAGTTTTTCGAGTCGGCGGGGCGGCGCTGGCCGGTGATGATCTCCGGCACGATCACCGACGCCTCCGGGCGCACGTTGTCCGGGCAGACGGCCGAAGCGTTCTGGAACTCGCTGCGCCACATCCGCCCGTTGTCGTTCGGCCTCAACTGCGCGCTTGGCGCCAAGGAGCTGCGCCAGTACGTCGAGGAACTGTCCGGCGTCTGCGACTGCTATGTTTCAGCGCATCCCAACGCCGGACTGCCGAACGCCTTCGGCGGCTACGACGAGACGCCCGAGATGCTCGCCGACGAGATCGCCGATTGGGCAAGCCACGGATTCGTGAATATCGTCGGCGGCTGCTGCGGAACGTCGCCCGACCATATCGCGGCCATCGCCCGCAAAGTCTCCGAAATCACACCGCGCGCCATTCCGGAGATCGGGAAAAAGCTTCGCCTGTCCGGCCTGGAGCCGTTCAACGTCGGGCCTGACTCGCTGTTCGTCAACGTCGGCGAGCGCACCAACGTCACC
>DBMG01000066.1:28222-73196 GCA_002304785.1 Candidatus Accumulibacter sp. UBA704
ATCGACATCAACATGGACGAGGCGATGCTCAATTCCGTCGCCGCGATGGACCGCTTCCTCAAGCTGATTGCTTCGGAACCGGACATTTCACGCGTACCGATCATGCTCGACTCATCGAAGTGGGAAGTCATCGAAGCCGGCCTCAAGTGCATCCAGGGCAAGGGCATCGTTAATTCCATCTCGATGAAGGAAGGCGAAGCCAAATTCATCGAGCAGGCCAAACTCGCGCGCCGCTACGGCGCAGCGGTGATCGTCATGGCCTTCGATGAGCGGGGGCAGGCCGACACCTACGCGCGCAAGATCGAGATCTGCCGGCGCGCCTACGATCTCCTTGTAAGCATCGGCTTCCCAGCGGAAGACATCATTTTCGACCCGAATATCTTCGCGATTGCCACCGGCATCGAGGAGCACAACAACTACGCCGTCGATTTCATCGAGGCCTGCCGCTGGATCCGCGCCAACCTGCCGTATGCGCAGATTTCCGGTGGCGTTTCCAACGTCTCTTTCTCGTTCCGCGGCAACGACCCGGTGCGCGAGGCGATCCACACCGTTTTCCTCTACCACGCAGTCAGGGCCGGGCTGTCGATGGGCATCGTCAACGCCGGCATGGTCGGCATCTACGACGATCTCGATCCGGCGCTGCGCGAAAAGGTCGAAGCGGTGGTGCTCAACGCTTCGCCCGAAGCCGGCGAGGCGCTGGTCGAATTTGCGCAGACCGTGAAAGAAGGCAAGGCCAAGGACGCCGGGCCGGACTTGAGCTGGCGCGAACTGTCGGTCGAGGCGCGCCTTTCCCACGCGCTGGTCAAGGGCATCACCGATTTCGTCGTGGCCGATACGGAAGAATGCCGTGCCGCGCTCGCCGCCGCCGGCAAGCCGCCGCTGGCGGTCATCGAAGGGCCGTTGATGGGCGGCATGAACGTCGTCGGCGACCTGTTCGGTGCCGGCAAGATGTTCCTGCCGCAGGTGGTCAAATCGGCACGCGTCATGAAGCAGGCCGTCGCGCACCTGATTCCGTACATCGAAGAGGAAAAGCGCCGCACCGGCGCGGCCAGCAAGGGCAGGGTGATCATGGCCACGGTCAAGGGCGACGTGCACGATATCGGCAAGAACATCGTCGGCGTGGTGCTCGGCTGCAACGGCTACGACGTCATCGACCTCGGCGTCATGGTCTCCTGCGACAAGATTCTGCACGCGGCGAAGGAACACGGCGCGCAAGCCATCGGACTGTCGGGCCTGATTACGCCGTCGCTGGAGGAAATGAGCCATGTCGCCGCGGAAATGCAGCGCCAGGGCTTCGACGTGCCCTTGCTGATAGGCGGAGCGACAACGAGCCGCGCGCATACGGCGATCAAGATTGCGCCCAGTTACGCGGGAACCGTGGTCTATGTACCGGACGCCTCGCGTGCCGTCGGCGTCGTCACCAAGCTGCTGTCGATCGATCAGGCCGCCGGCTACAAGAACGAGATCGCCGCCGATTACGTGCGCGTTCGCGAACAGCATGCGGGCAAGAAAGCCACGCCGCTGGTTTCGCTCGAAGCAGCCCGGCAAAACGCGTTCCGCTGGAACGGGAATAATGCCGGTTACCGTCCGGTCGCCCCGCGCAAACCCGGCCTGCATGTACTGCGGGAGGTCGATCTGGCAACGCTGGTCGACTACATCGATTGGGGCCCGTTCTTCCAGACCTGGGATCTGGCCGGCAGTTTCCCGAAGATCCTCGACGACGCCATCGTCGGCGAATCGGCCCGATCGGTCTTCGCCGATGGCAAGGCGATGCTTGAGCAGATCGTCCAGGAAAAGTGGCTCACCGCCAACGCCGCCTTCGGGCTCTACCCGGCCAACGCCGCAGGCGATGACATCGAGATCTACGCGGATGAAACGCGCAGCCGGGTGCAGATGGTCTGGCACAACCTGCGCCAGCAGCACGAGCGGCCGACGGGGAAACCGCACTATTGCCTGTCCGACTTCCTTGCCGAAAGAGTTGAAAAAGGCGGCTCACCCGACTGGATCGGCGCCTTCGCCGTCACCGCCGGGCTCGGCATCGAGAAGAAACTCGCCGAGTTCGAAGCGGCGCACGACGACTATCGCGCGATCATGCTGAAAGCGCTGGCCGACCGGCTGGCTGAAGCGTGCGCCGAGTGGTTGCACGCGCAGGTGCGGCGCGATTACTGGGGCTACGTTGCCGAGGAAGCACTGGACAACAGTGCGCTGATCCGCGAGGAATATAGCGGCATCCGCCCGGCGCCGGGCTACCCGGCCTGCCCGGACCACACAGCGAAGGGCGACCTGTTCCGCCTGCTCGACGCTCCGGCCAACGCGGACATGGGCCTGACCGAACACTTCGCCATGACCCCGGCCGCCTCGGTTTCCGGCTTCTACTTCGCCCACCCGCAGGCGCAGTACTTCGCGGTCAGCAAGATCGGCCGCGACCAGCTGGAGGACTGGGCGCAACGCACCGGCATGAGCCTTACCGAGGCCGAGCGCTGGCTGGCCCCCGTGTTGTAGCCGGATTTCGACGACGATGTGGCCGGCGAATTTGCCCGATTTTGTCGAGCGCGAGGCCGATCTGGCCCTGCGCAACACCCTGGCCCTGCCGGCTCGTGCCGCACTTTATGCACGAATCACGGGCGCCGGGCAGCTCGAGGAATTGGCAGATTTCTATGCACCGGGCGATCGCCGGTTCTTCACTCTCGGGGGCGGAAGCAATCTCGTGCTCAGCGGCGATGTCGACGGCCTCGTGCTGCACATGGCCATTTGCGGTCGCGAGCTGGCCGGGGAGGACGCCGACGCCTGGTACGTGCGCGCCGGGGCGGGGGAAAACTGGCACGACTTTGTGCAATGGACCCTGGCGCAAAGCTGGCCGGGGCTGGAGAACCTGGCACTGATTCCCGGCACCGTCGGCGCCGCGCCGATCCAGAACATTGGCGCCTACGGGCTGGAATTGGCCGAACGTTTCCATGCCTTGACTGCGTTCGACATGCAGACCGGAGATATCGTGCGTTTCGATCGAACCGCCTGCTGCTTCGGCTACCGCGACAGCGTGTTCAAGCATCACGGCTGGCATCTCGACGGACGCTTCGTGATCACCGACGTCACGTTTCGCTTGCCCAAAGCCTGGGCTCCATTGACGCGCTATGCCGACGTCGCCGCCGAACTCGCGGCTCGGAACATCATCACACCCGACGCCAGGCAGATCGGCGACGCGGTAGTCGCCGTGCGCCGGCGCAAGCTGCCAGATCCGGCGCAGATACCCAACACCGGCAGCTTCTTCCACAACCCGGTCGTGGAAGCGGCAATTGCCGAGCGCTTATTGGCATCACACCCCGGACTGCCGCACTACCCGCAGCCCGACGGCCGGCTAAAACTTGCCGCCGGCTGGCTGATCGAGCAGGCTGGCTGGAAAGGCCGCGATCTCGGACCGGTTGGAATGTATGAGAAGCAAGCGCTGGTGCTGGTCAATCGTGGCGGAGCGACGGGGGCCGATGTAGTGGCCCTGATGAAGGCCGTGCAGCGCGACGTGGCGGAAAAGTTCGGCGTGGAACTGACGCCGGAACCGGTCTTCCTGTAGCCCGCCGTCAGCTCGATTCGATGCGCTCGAAGCGGACCTGGCCGTACATTTCCGGACTGTTCGTTGCAATCCAGTAGTCCGCCTCGGACTCGGCCCGCTCCCAGGTCGCCGCACGCAAAGGAACGTCCTGCATTTTTCCGTCGGCCTTTGGCCACAGCAAGGTAAAAATGCGCACCCCGCCGCGTTCCTGGAAACGAATCTGGCGCTCCCAATGCGGCGGTTGCCGCTGCAAGGTCGAGAAAAACGAATCCACCCGCAAGCGGAACAAGGGCCCCATGCCGCGATGCTGGACGATGTATTCACGATCTTTCGCCACCTGCTCGACGATTTGCCATTCTGCGCAACCCTCGACAATCGCCCCCGTCGCCACTCCTTGGTCGTCGCTGACGATTTCCGCGTCCACCGCATGCTCGTCCGCCGCTCCATCGAGCAGATCGTGCCAGGGCAACCCCTTTCGGGTCGGGGGCGGGAAAGGAAGTGGGCGCTTACCGCAGCGAATTCGCGCAAACAGCGAAGACTTCAGCACATCCTCCAGCCCGATCAAGGGAAAGGCCGTGCGCGGTTTCGACGGAAAGCTGCCCGCCCCCATGTAACCGACGTCCCAAAGTGTTTTCAGCCACTCGGCGGCATCCAGGGCGACTTGTGCCAACTGCACGTCGAGATCCCCACCGTCCTCGGCTGGAACAGGTTCGGAGGCATGGTTCTCCAGCAGTTCGGCTTCATGCATCCGCGCCCGCAGGCATTCCTGGAAGAGCTGGCCGACCCATTCGGCTTCGGCAGACGGCAAGCGGTCGATGCGTTCGGCAAGGATCATCAGTTCATCTGCGTCGAGAGGAGTGGTTTCGTCGTGCATCCTGGCCTCGCAAGCGTGTTGGTTTTTCCCTGAAACAAGCAGTTTAACCATAACGCGCTCGCCTGACACGGCGGCCAGCGTGAAGGACTGCCAGGTTCCCGCTTTTGGCAGTTCTTCTTGCGCCTGCCATAATTAGCGGATGACAACACCTTCGCTAAAGCGTTTTGCCTGGTTATCCATCTTTGCGGCCGTGTGCACCATCGCTCTGAAAGCGGTCGCGTGGAGGTTGACTGGCTCGGTCGGGCTGCTCTCCGACGCTCTCGAATCCATCGTCAATCTCGCCGGGGCCATGATGGCACTGGCCATGTTGACGATCGCCGAGCAACCCGCCGACGATCGGCATGCCTATGGACACGGAAAGGCGGAGTACTTCTCCGGCGGCTTCGAGGGTTTTTTGATTCTCCTGGCGGCAGCGGCCATCGGCGTGTCCGCCGTAGAACGCCTGCTCGACCCACAACCATTGTCAGACGTGGGAATCGGTCTCGCCGTTTCGGTCGTCGCCTCGGCGGTCAATTTCGCTACCGCCCGCATCCTGCTTGCCGCTGGACAGGAACACCGGTCGTTGACCCTCGAAGCGGACGCCCATCACCTGATGACCGACGTATGGACTTCGGCCGGTGTCATCTTCGGCGTCGGTGCCGTCGCCCTGACCGGCTGGCTCTGGCTCGACCCCTTGATCGCCCTTCTGGTCGCCGCCAATATCGTGTGGACCGGCTGGAAGCTGGTGCATCGTTCGACGTCGGGTCTGATGGATGGCGCCTTGCCGCCCGAGGATCACGCTCAGGTCGTGGCCATCCTGTCGCGTTACCGCGACGAAGGAATAGACCATCACGCGCTGCGCACGCGCGAGTCGGGCGCACGCCGTTTCGTCGAATTCCATGTATTGGTTCCCGGCGCCTGGTCCGTGCGCAAAGGACACAATCTGGCGGAGCGTATGGAAAGTGAAATTCGCGCGGCGCTGCCGCGTACCACCGTCATCACCCATCTGGAACCGCTGGAAGACCCGGTTTCCCATGAGGACATCGCGCTTGACCGGTAACCCCGCTTGTTTCTGCAGGATCTTCTCGCTGCTCGCGGCGCTGGCTGCCCTTGCCCCGTCATCGGCTCAGGCCTGGAATGCCGCCGGACACCGGCTGGTCGCGGCGATTGCCTGGGAACATCTGCGTGCTGACGTGCGCGACGAAGTCACCCTGCTGTTGCGGCAGCATCCCGATCACGGTCGGTGGGCGAAGAGAGCAGGAGAGGAAGACAGCGACCGAAGAATCTTCATCGAGGCGTCGACCTGGCCGGACGAGATACGCAACGACAAGCGCTTCTACTCGGCAGGCAATGGCGACGCGACGCCGACTCTGCCCGGATTTCCCGATATGGAACGCCGGCGCAGCTGGCACTACGTGAATATTCCACTCAACGCCACTCCGGATGCAACGCCGCTTTCCGGGCAGATCGACAAGCAACTGGTGGCGCAGGCCAAGACACTCGGGACTCCGGATGCGGATGCTGAACGCACCTACGCCTTGCCGTGGCTCATTCATCTGGTTGGCGACGCGCACCAGCCGCTGCATACGAGCATCCGCCTCGACAGCAGCGGAAAGTGGGACAAGTTAGGTAACGGCCTAGAGGTGCACAACCCGTTCAATTCACGCAAGCCGGTTTCGACACTGCACGCCTTCTGGGACGATTTGCCGGGACCGCCTTGGTTGCGCGGGGACAAGCTGGACCAGGCCAGCCGGGTATTGATAAGTGCCCATCCGCGCCCGGCCCATTCCTCCGGATCCACTTCAAGCCATCGCTGGATCGAGGAAAGCTGGCTGATCGCGCGCGACAGCGCCTATCCGCCGGGAAATGACAGAACACCAGACACGATACCGACGATCACCGAGGCCTTCTTCGAAAAGAGCCGGGAGATCGCCGACCGGCGCGTCGCGCAGGCGGGCTACCACCTGGCCGACCTGCTCAATCAGTCGATCAAGGCTAAACGGCAGGCCGGTCAGCGATAACCGACAGCCAATGCCCGCAAACGAGCCACCCGCTCCTCGGTGGCGGGGTGCGTGCTGAACAACCCGGCGATGCCGCCGCCGGACAGCGGGTTCATGATCATCATCTGCGCCGTGGCCGGATGCTCTTCTGCCACCTGCATCGGTATCCCGCGCGCGTAGCGGTCGATCTTGGTCAGCGCGTCGGCCAGCGCATTCGCATCACCGCTGATCTCGGCACCACCACGGTCGGCCTCGAATTCGCGCGAGCGCGAGATGGCCATCTGGATCAGCGAGGCCGCGAGGGGGGCAAGCAGGGCGACCAGAATGGTGGCGACGGGGTTGGCCGGACGCCCCTCGGAATCGCGGCCGCCGAAGAACATCGCGAAGTTGGCCAGTGCCGAAATAGCCCCAGCCATCGTCGCCGAGATCGTTGAAATCAGGATGTCGCGATGCCGGACGTGCGCCAGTTCGTGCGCCATCACACCGCGAATCTCGCGCGCCGAGAGCAGGTTGAGTATGCCTGTCGTTGCCGCCACGGCGGCGTTTTCCGGATTGCGCCCGGTGGCAAAGGCGTTGGGCTGGGCTTCGTCGATCAGGTACACACGCGGCATCGGCAGACCGGCACGCTGCGCCAGATCCCGCACCATGGAGTAGAACTGGGGCGCCGAGGCTTCATCGACCTCCCGCGCGTTATACATGCGCAGCACCATCTTGTCGGAAAACCAGTAGGCGAAAAAATTCATCGCCCCGCCGAAGATCAGCGCCATGATCATTCCGTTGGCGCCGCCCAGATAAGCACCGATGACACCGAACAAGGCCACTATGGCCGCCATCAGGACAGTCGTCTTTAGCCAGTTGCCAAGCATTGTCGCAGTCTCCTTACGGTTGCGGAACTAACGCGGAACCACGTTCCGCCTGCCTTTAGATTGGGAATACCGCCGAGAATTCAAGAGGGCAGGGTAAATACCGCCCCCGGAGCGATCGGATTTCCTGCGAGGAACTGCGCTGCCGGCAAACGCTTGCCGCCGGCTTTCTGCAATTCGGTAAGGCGCAGACCGCCATCGCCGCAGGCCACGATAATGCCTTTCCGTTCGACCGATAAGATGGTTCCCGGCGTTGCCGCCGCGGCAACCATCTCGGCTCGCCAGACCTTGACCGCCACGCCGTCAAGCGACCCCAACGCTCCCGGAAACGGATTGAAGGCCCGTATCTGGCGTTCAAGTTGCACTGCCGGCAACCGCCAATCGAGTTGCGCCTCGGCCTTGTCGATCTTGGCGGCGTAAGTCAGCCCGTCTTCGGATTGTGGAACCGCGTCGATCGGAAGCTTGGCGAGCGTATCAACGACCAGCCGCGCGCCCAACTCGGCCAGCTTATCGTGCAAGGTTCCCGCGGTATCTTCAGCTGAGATCGGCACGCGCCCCGACAGCAGCACGGGCCCGGTATCGAGCCCGGCGTCCATCTGCATGATGCACACACCGCTCTCCGCATCGCCGGCCAGTATGGCGCGCTGGATCGGAGCCGCGCCTCTCCAGCGCGGCAACAGCGAGGCGTGAATGTTAATGCAACCAAAGCGCGGCATGTCGAGCACCGCCTGCGGCAAAATCAGGCCATAGGCCGCCACAATCATGGCGTCGGCCTGCACGGCACGCACACGTTCCTGAGCTGCCGGATCCTTCAGCGTAAGAGGCTGGAATACGTCGATTCCCGACGCCTCCGCCGCTTCCTTGACCGGTGACGAGCGAAGCGTCATTCCTCTTCCGGAAGGCCGATCAGGCTGAGTAAGCACCAACTCCACGCGATGACCGGCGGCAAGAATCGCGTTCAGGGACAGCGCCGCGAAGTCGGGCGTCCCGGCAAAAATGAGTTTCATGCGGTAATTTTCGCTTGTTTGGCCAACTTGGCCTTGATGCGGGTCTGCTTGAGCAGGGACAGGTGCTCGACGAACACCTTGCCGTCCAGATGGTCGATCTCGTGCTGAAGGCAGACGGCCAGCAACCCGTCCGCGTCGATCGTCCTCTCGACCCCTTCGAGGTCAAGATAGCGCACGACAACGGATTCGGCACGTTCGACCTTGTCGTATATGCCGGGAACCGACAGGCAACCTTCCTCGCACACTTGCGTGCCTTGGCTTTCCACGATTTCCGGATTGATCAGGGTCAGGAGTTGATCGTGCGTCTCCGAGGTGTCGATCACGATGAGTCGCACGTGGACATCCACCTGTGTAGCCGCCAACCCGATTCCGGGTGCCTCATACATTGTCTCAGCCATATCGCGCGCCAGACGTTTTATGCTAGCGTCAATATTATGAACCGGTGCGGCAACCTTTTTCAGACGCGGATCGGGAAAGCGGAGAATTGGAAGTAAGGCCATAAAATGCTTGATCGAAGAAGTAATTACGTGCAGAATCTAATGCAACATCTACAAATACAGCGCAATATTTGCGCATTGTATGCGATGTCGGCGGCAGACAGCGATCAGCGATACAACCAGCAGAACGCCCTGCCGTTCGCCGCCACTGGATTGCCGCAGGCAACAACAGCGTGCTGATTGCTCGTTCGTATGAGGATAACACGATGATCCGCATTATATCCGCGCTCATTCTGGCTGCCGCCGCCGCCCTGGTTAACGCGGCCGATCAGCCTCTGAAGCTCGCCGACGCAGCGCCTCAACAACATATCGTCGTGCCGGGAGATACTCTTTGGGATATTTCCGCGAAGTTCCTCAAGGAACCCTGGCGCTGGCCGGAGATCTGGCGCATGAACAAGGCACAGATCAAGAATCCTCACCGCATCTATCCGGGCGACGTGATTATCCTGGGGCGCGATGCCAACGGGGAACCATTCCTGCGCCTCGAGTCGCAGTTGCGCCCGCAAATTTACGCTGAACAACTTCGTGACGCCATTCCACCGATCCCGCCAAACGTCATCGAGCCGTTCATTTCGACGCCTTTGATTGTCGAAGAAGGTGGTCTGGATTCTGCCGCTCGCATCGTCGCCACCCAGCAGGACCGGGTATTCCTTGGCAAGGGAGACACGGCCTACGTCGCCAACGCCAATCCGGCGCAGAAGGAGTGGCAGGTCTATCGTAATGGCAAGCCACTGTACGATCCGGAGAATGACAGGCTGATTCTCGGATACGAAGCCTTCCACCTCGGCTCGGCGATGCAAACCAAGTCCGGTGATCCAGCTACGTTTGAAGTCGTGACCGCCAAGCAGGAAATCGGACGAGGCGACAGGTTGATTCCGGCCGTTCGGCCGACCTTGGTTGACTACGTCCCGCACCGGCCCGAGGCTGCTATCGATGGCCGGATTATCTCGGTTTACGGAGGTGTGGGCACTGGCGGCAGACTGTCCATCGTGTCCATGAGCCGCGGCAGCCAGGATGGTGTCGAGATCGGTCACGTTCTCGCGCTCGAAAGAAACCGCACGGTCGTCCAGCGCGACGAGAACGACAACAAGGTCAATATTGTCATACCTTCGGAGCGTTTCGGTCTGGCATTCGTGTTCAGAACTTTCGAGCGGATTTCGTACGCCTTGGTTGTGCAGTCCGACGGAACCATCGAAGTCAACGATTTCGTTCGCACGCCTTGAGCGATGGCAGCTCCCGGGTCACTCTCAAGCTGGCTTAGACTGACCCTTATTCCCGGTATTGGCGGGGAAACCCAGCGCAAACTGCTCACCGCCTTCGGCTGGCCCGATGCGATTTTCGCCGCCAATTATGCTTCGCTGCGCGCGGTCATCGGCGACAAGGCCATCAGGCTTTTGCTCGACACCAATAATGAAGCGGCCATTGCCGGCGCCGAGACCTGGGCAACCGGGCAAGACCAGCATATCGTAACGCTCGCCGATTCGGCTTACCCCCAAGCCCTCCTTGAGATTCCGGACCCACCGACCCTTCTGTACGTCCGCGGTCGGTTGGATTTGCTTAACCAGTCGACCCTGTCCATCGTCGGTAGCCGAAATCCCACGCCGCAGGGGCTCCAGAATGCCGAGAAATTTGCGGCCGCGTTGGCGGAGGCCGGGCTGGTCGTTGCCAGCGGCTTGGCACTGGGCATCGACGCTGCCGCGCATCGCGGTGCTCTTTCGGTTGGCGGTGGAACCATCGCCTTCATCGGCACCGGGATCGATCGCATCTATCCGGCACGCAACCGTGAGTTGGCGCACGCTATCGGCACGAAGGGTACTATCGTTTCCGAATTCCCGATCGGAACGCCGGTCATAGCCGCCAACTTCCCCCGTCGCAATCGGCTGATTTCTGGGATCGCGCGCGGCGTTCTGGTCGTGGAAGCGGCGATGGAAAGCGGCTCGCTTATTACGGCCCGGCTCGCCGGCGAGCAAGGACGTGACGTGTTTGCCATACCCGGTTCGATCCATTCACCGCAGGCCAAGGGTTGTCACAAATTGATCAAGCAGGGCGCCAAGCTGGTTGAAGCAGCACAGGACATTCTTGAGGAATTGCATTGGCCGGTCTCGCCACCAATGACGAAGAAGCATCCGGAGCAATCATGCGACGCGTCGGAGAGTTCGGAACTTCTGGCACATATGGGATATGATCCCTGCGGCATCGACGATCTGGTCGCACGATCCGGCTTGACCGCCGAGGCGCTTTCCGTGATGCTTCTGCACCTTGAACTTGAAGGGCGTATCGCCAGTATGCCCGGCAACCGTTACCAGCGCCTTCAAGGCCACTAATTCTTTTTTTCAGCCCGGCCCTTTCCGGCGGCGGCGGATCGGCGCGCAGCCTTGTTTACCTCATGATCGACATCCTCGTATATCTCTTTGAAAACTACCACGACTTCTCAGCCCATCCGAAACATGAAGCCCTGGCTCGCAAACTTGGCGCCGTCGGTTTCGACGAGAAAGAGATTTCGGAAGCACTCAGCTGGCTCGCGGAACTGAGGCGTTCGCCCGTCCATCCGTTTGATTATGACAATCGCTCCACCCGCATCTTGTCTTTCGATGAAAGCAACAAGCTTGGCATGGAGTGCCACCGTTTCCTTTTGTTTCTTGAGTCCGCCGGACTGACAACCGGGGCGCAGAGGGAAATCATCATCGACCGGGCCATGATTCTCGACGACAACCCGGTTCCCGTGGGAAAGTTCAAGATCATCGTCCTGATGGTGCTGTGGAGCAGCCAAAGCGGCCTCGAACCACTGATCGTCGAGGAACTGCTATACGACGACGAACCATTGCTTCTCCACTAGCCTGATTGCCAAACAGTCGTTGAAGGTGTCATTACCCGCCGATGTGGCTATTCCGCGCATCGTTCCCCGATTTGAAAGACCGCCCGACGCATGTTGCTTGCCAAGCGTGACAGAGTACTTTTATCATGCCTTGCACCTTGGCGTTACCGTTAGATGTCGCAGACATATATCCTTCACCGCTATTCCAGGCATAACTAATTCATGAGCAAGAAGCTGATCATTGCCGAAAAGCCTTCAGTCGCTGCCGACATCGCGCGCGCCCTGGGTGGATTTACAAAGCACGATGAATATTTCGAAAGCGAAGACCACATTATCTGTTCCGCGGTCGGTCATCTGCTCGAACTTGCGTGCCCCGAAGAATTCGAGGTGAAACGTGGAAAGTGGTCGTTTGCCCATTTGCCCGTCATTCCGCCGCACTTCGACTTGCGTCCGATCGAAAAGACCGAGTCCCGTCTCAAAGTGCTTTCACGCCTTATCAAGCGCAAGGATGTCACAGGTCTGGTCAACGCATGCGACGCGGGAAGGGAAGGGGAACTGATCTTCAACTATATCGTGCAACATGCTAAGACCTCCAAGCCTGTTGAACGTCTTTGGCTGCAATCGATGACCCAACCGGCGATACGCGAAGGGTTCTCGAAGCTTCGGGCGGGAAGTGAGATGCGCGGGTTGGCCGACGCCGCCGTCTGCCGTTCCGAATCCGACTGGCTGGTAGGCATCAACGGGACACGGGCCATGACGGCCTTCAACTCGAAGACCGGCGGCTTCCACTTGACCACGGTCGGGCGCGTTCAGACCCCCACTCTGGCACTGATCGTGGACCGGGAAGACAAGATCAGGAAATTCAAACCGCGCCCGTATTGGGAACTGGAAGCGTCGTTTGCCTGTGCCGACGGCGAATACAAGGGTCGCTGGTTCGACGAGAACTTCTCGAAGGGCAAGGCGGACGAAGACGAGCATCTACGCGCCGAGCGGATATGGGATGAAGAACGCGCAAAGGCGCTTCAAGACAAGTGCGCCGGGCGCAAAGGAGAGGTCACCGAGGAGGCCAAGCCTTCAACCCAGCTGTCACCGCTTCTCTACGACCTGACCAGTCTGCAGCGCGAAGCCAATAGTCGGTTTGGTTTCTCGGCCAAGATGACGCTTGGACTTGCGCAAGCTCTCTATGAGAAGCACAAGGTACTGACCTATCCACGTACCGATTCCCGCGCACTTCCCGAAGACTATACCGGCAACGTCAAGGATGCGCTTCGCACCTTGACGGGAGAAGGCGTCGGCAAGGGCCACGACGAGACTCTGCTGGCCAGATACTCGCCTTTCGCCCACCAGATCCTTGCCCGCAACTGGGTACTTCCAAACAAGCGAATATTCAACAACGCCAAGATATCAGATCACTTCGCCATCATCCCTACGCAACAAGCACCAAAGCACCTCTCGGAACCCGAGCAGAAGCTTTACGACATGGTCGTCAAGCGCTTCCTCGCCGTGTTCTATCCGGCAGCGGAATATCTGATAACGACCCGTATCACGCGCGTTGAGCGAGAACCTTTCAAGACGGAAGGCAAGGTATTGGTTAACCCAGGTTGGCTCGCTGTTTATGGGCGCGAAGGGCAGGAGGGCGACGAAGGCAACCTCGTCGCCGTCAAACCGAAGGAAGTGGTTACGGCCGAGGAAGTCACACTAAACGCCACGGCAACCCGGCCGCCTCCACGCTACTCTGAAGCAACCCTCCTGTCAGCGATGGAGGGGGCTGGAAAGATGGTGGACGATGAAGAGTTGAAGGCTGCCATGGCCGGCCGGGGGCTCGGGACTCCCGCGACGCGCGCGCAGATCATCGAGAACCTCATCGGCGAGCAGTATTTGCACCGTGAGGCCAGGGAGCTTCTGCCGACCGCGAAAGCGTTTTCCCTGATGACCTTGCTCAACGGCCTCGGCATTCCCGAACTCACTGCGCCGGAGCTCACCGGCGAGTGGGAATACAAGCTGGCCAGAATGGAGCGCGGCGAGATGTCGCGCGATGCGTTCATGCAAGAGATTGCAACCATGACCCAGCACATCGTCGACCGGGCCAAGAGTTACGATAGCGACACTATTCCAGGGGATTTCGGCGAACTCGCTACGCCGTGCCCGAAGTGCGGCGGCAAGGTAAAGGAGACCTACAAGAAGTTCCAGTGCCAGAGCTGCGATTTCTCGTTGTGGAAGATTGTGGCGGGTCGCCAGTACGAGGCGGCCGAGATCGAGGAATTGCTGAACAAGAGGGTAATTGGCCCACTGAGCGGTTTCCGCAACAAGTTGGGACGCCCGTTCAATGCCATTATCCGGCTCAATGAAGGTCATCAGCCCGAGTTCGATTTCGGACAGGGTTCAGGCGACGATTCGGGTAATGAGGAAGTTGATTTTTCCGGGCAGCAATCGCTCGGACAATGCCCAAAATGCGGTGCAGGAGTATTCGAGCACGGGATGGCGTATGTCTGCGAGAAGTCCGTCGGTTCAGGACGGGTTTGCGATTTCCGCTCGGGAAAGGTGATTCTCCAACAGGTGGTCGAGCCCGTGCAAATGACCAAGCTGCTGTCCACTGGACGGACAGAATTGTTGAGAGGGTTTGTCTCGGCCCGTACCCGGCGGAAATTTTCGGCGTTTCTGGTGCGTGGGGCAGACGGAAAAGTTGGCTTTGAATTCGAGAAGAAGGAACCCAAGCCGAAAGCTGCGAATAGTCCGAAGTCTGCCACGGAGAAAAAAGCCTCGCCCGGCAGAAAGTCCTCGGTGGGTAGCAAGACTGAATAGATCATCCACGGCTGGGGAGTCGCCCTGTTTCACGTGAAACACGAGCGGCAGAGGTCGCCGCTTTCACCGCGACATGAGCGTGACCCCAGCGGGTGGACTATCGGCGATTGCCGCATGCAACACATCGATGACCTGCGGACGCGGAAACGTAACCCGCCAGGCCAACGCAACTCGTCTCGTTGGCTGAGGATCAGAAAAACGACGAATCTCCAGAAGACTGGATCCCTGAGGCCAGGACTCCGCGGCCGAAACCGGGACGACTGAAATTCCTGCACCGCTCGCCACCATATGCCTGACGGTTTCCAAGGAACTGCCTTCGAGCGATCCTTCAATGACGGCGGGCTGGGATAGCTTGGGGCAAGCCTCAACGACTTGATCCCTGAAACAGTTCCCCTTGCCCAGGAGGAGTAGATTCTCCGACGCCACCTGGTCACGCGATATCGTCGGGCAGGCAGCAAGGGGATGGTCAACTGGCAGCGCGACACAGAAAGGCTCGTCGTAGACCGCCCTGGAAAGCACCCCGTGTTCGGCAAATGGCAGGGCAATTATGGCAACGTCGATATCTCCGCGTCTAAGCTGTTCGGAAAGGTTGACGGTAAAGTTTTCGTGGATATAGAGCGGCATCTTCGGCGCGCGCGCGTGCAAGGCCGGAATGAGGCGCGGTAGCAGATATGGCGCAATTGTATAAATGACGCCGACGCGCAACGGCCCCACAAGGGGATCCTTGCCTTGGCCGGCAATTTCCTTGAGACGGTTGGCTTCTACCAAAACCCGCTCGGCCTGATTTGCCATCTGCTCGCCAACTGGAGTCAGTCGGACATCGGAAGAGGTTCGCTCGAAAAGAGTCACCCCCAACCGTTCCTCGACCTTCTTGAGGGCTACGGAGAGGGTCGGCTGGCTGACATGACACTTCTCGGCTGCCCGCCCGAAATGCTTCTCGCGCGCCAGCATCACGATATAACGAAGCTCGGTTAACGTCATCGATGGATCAGTTCATTGCGGTGGGCCATTCGATTGTTTACAAATAGCCCCCAACCGCTTACCGTCTGCGGACATCAAACGTCGATATTTCGGGCGGATAACGCATTGCTCTCGATGAAGTTCCTGCGAGGCTCGACAAGTTCACCCATCAACATGGTAAAGATTTCGTCAGCACCTATCGCATCCTCGATCTGCACCCGTAGCAAACGCCGCACGTTGGGATCCATTGTGGTTTCCCAAAGCTGCTCCGGGTTCATCTCGCCCAATCCCTTGTATCGCTGCTTGCTGACCCCTCTTTCCACTTCACTTAACAACCAGCGCATCGCTTCGGCGAAACTTGCCACTGCCTGCTTCTTGTCGCCCCGCGTCAGGTATGCACCGGGGCCGAAAAGATTGGAGAGGATGGTCGCGGTCTTGCGCAATTGTAAATAGTCGCCGCTGGTGACGAAATCCTCATCGATTGCGCCCACCTTCAGATTGCCATGGTGCATCTTTTCCAGACGCAATTGCCAAGCTTCTTCGGCTGTATCGAACCGCGCACTGATCTGTATCCCGGCCTTGGCACCGACCGCAGCCATGAGGGCCTCCGCGCTTGCCGAAGCTCCCACCTCGGTCGACAAGTCAATTTCGAGATTGCCGTCAATCAAGGCATGCAACACTTCCGCATTGATCAAATGTGACAAGCGATTGATGACAGCCTCGGCAAGCAGGTATTCACGCGCGAGTTCTTCGAGCGCCGCCCCGGAAATAGCCGATGCCCCAAGCTTGGAATACAGCGCAGCATCGTCCAGCGCCAAGGTCAGCAAGAACTGATTAAGCGCCTGATCATCCTTGATATAGCGCTCTGTTTTTCCATGTTTGACCTTGTAGAGCGGTGGTTGCGCAATATAAATATGGCCGCCTTCAACCAGCTCCGGCATCTGCCGATAAAAGAAGGTCAGAAGAAGCGTACGGATATGCGCACCATCCACGTCGGCGTCAGTCATGATGATCAAACGGTGGTAGCGCAGTTTCTCCGGCTTATATTCATCCTTGCCAATGCCGGTACCAAGGGCCGTAATCAGGGTAGCGATCTCCTGAGAGGAAATCAGCTTGTCAAACCGCGCCTTCTCGACATTCAGAATCTTTCCTTTGAGTGGAAGAATAGCCTGGAATTTTCGGTCGCGCCCCTGTTTTGCAGATCCACCTGCGGAGTCACCTTCGACGAGGTAAAGTTCGCAAAGAGCCGGGTCCTTCTCCTGGCAATCGGCCAATTTTCCGGGTAAGCCAACTCCATCAAGTAAACCCTTGCGCCGGGTCATTTCCCTGGCCTTCCGCGCGGCGTCTCGGGCACGAGCCGCTTCCACGATCTTTCCGGTAATCACTTTGGCGTCAATCGGCCGTTCCTGCAAAAACTCTGCAAGCTTGGCGGCGACAACTTCCTCAACCGCCGGCCGGGCTTCCGACGAAACCAGTTTCATTTTCGTCTGCGAGGCAAACTTCGGATCAGGCATCTTGACTGAAAGAACGCAGGCCAGGCCTTCGCGCATATCGTCGCCTGTAATGTCGACCTTGGCTTTCTTGGCAATTTCGTTTTCTTCGATGTACTTGTTTATGACGCGGGTCATCGCTGCACGCAGTCCGGTCAAGTGCGTACCACCATCAGATTGCGGAATATTGTTGGTGAAGCACAGCACCTGCTCGGCATAGGTGTCGTTCCACTGCATCGCCACTTCGATGCCAATCAAACCGTTGGCGATTGCAGACTCGCCGGTCGCATAGAAGACATTTGGATGTAAGACCGTTTTCGAACGATTGATATACTCGACAAAACCCTTGACCCCGCCCAGGAAGGCAAAGTCTTCTTCCTTTCCCGTGCGTTGGTCCAGCAAGCGGATCTTCACGCCATTGTTAAGGAAGGAGAGTTCGCGCAAACGCTTGGCGATTATTTCGTAGTGAAACTCAACGTGCCCGAAGATTTCCTCATCGGCCATGAAATGAACTTCGGTTCCTCGCTTTTCGGTATTGCCGATGATCTTGAGTGGAGAAACTTCGATCCCGTTCTGGACCTCCACTTTCCGATCAACCACTGTTCCGCGGCTAAAATCCAACTGATACTTCTTTCCTTCACGCCGTATCGTTAACCGCAACCACTTGGAAAGCGCATTGACACACGACACCCCGACCCCGTGCAAACCCCCGGAAACCTTGTAAGAATTCTGGTTGAATTTCCCACCGGCATGCAGCACACACATGACGATTTCAGCCGCGGAGCGTTTCGGTTCATGCTTGTCGTCGAATTTGATACCGGTGGGGATACCACGTCCGTTGTCGGCTACCGAAATCGAGTTATCGGCATGAATCGTAATAACGATATCGTCGCAGTGACCGGCCAGTGCTTCGTCGATAGCGTTATCTACAACCTCAAACACCATATGGTGCAAACCGGTCCCGTCGGACGTATCTCCGATATACATTCCCGGACGTTTACGTACCGCTTCGAGACCTTCAAGTTGCTGGATACTCGACTCATCGTAGGCTGGTTGGCCAAGATCTTCAATCATGCAATTTCCAATTCATGTTTCACGTGAAACCTGTACAACTTTTTGTTTTTTATAATCAAATACGCATCGGCATAACGACATACTTGAAGCGCTCGTTTCCGGGAATAGTCAGAAGAGCACTCGAGTTGGCATCGTTGAATCCCCACTCGACTATTTCAGACGACGCATTGTTCAATACATCGAGCAAATACCCGACATTGAAACCAACATCGATTGAATCGCCGGAGTAATCAACTTCAATTTCTTCCTGCGCTTCCTCATGTTCGGCATTCGCAGCCATTATCTTCAGGCTGCCTGGCGTCAATACCATGCGCACGCCGCGAAACTTTTCATTCGTGAGAATCGCCGCTCTGACCATCGACTGAAGAAGGGCAGTTCTGTTCAGAGGCACCAAATTCTTCAATGTGCTCGGAATCACTCGTTCGTAGTCCGGGAATTTTCCATCGATCAATTTTGAAACCAACGAAATACTTCCGAACTGGAAACGGATCTGATTGAACGCCATTTCGATCTGCACTGGGTCTTCATTGTCAGCAAGCAGTCGGTTCAGTTCCAGTACGGTCTTCCGCGGCAGGATTAATTCCTGACGGGGTAACGATACATTTTCGCCAAGCGACATGCTGGCGTACGCCAGACGATGTCCATCGGTCGCCACAGCGCGCAATTCGCTTCCTTCAACGAGTAACAGAAGTCCGTTGAGGTAATACCGAACATCTTGCGCGGCCATCGAAAACTGCGTTTGTCCGAGAAGATGCCGAAATTGCTTTTGTGTAACCGTGACTTTCCTGGAATCGCTGTCTGAAATCGCCATTCTCGGGAAATCTTCTGCCGGTAGTGTCTGCAGGCTGAAACGGCTTTTTCCGGCCCTGACCTGCAACCGCTTGTCTTCGAGATTAAGCGTGATTTCCGAACTCTCCGGGAGTGATCGCAAAATGTCCTGGAGTTTCCTTGCGCCAACCGTGACTGCACTGTCGCCATCGCCGCCAGGAACCTCTGTTGATGTCGTAATCTGGATCTCGATGTCCGTAGCCAAGAAAGTCAGTTTGTCGCCTTTCTTTTCCAGCAGTACGTTCGACAGGATCGGCAAGGTATGCCTTTTCTCCACGATCCCGGAAACCGATTGCAATGGACCGAGAAGCAGGTCACGCTGGGTTTTTACAAGAATCATATTTATATAAATCCTATAAAGATAATCTCAAATACAACTCTGTGGATAATTAGAATTTACGTCCAATTAACAGTGCATTACATAACAAATTCAAGTATGAAAAACTCTTGTATCCGCCTGTGGATAGAAACTGATAAGTTATCCACATAAACCAATTTTGCGACTTACTAACTAACTGGACACAGTTTATCCAAACTGTTATCCCCAATACTTGTTTATCCCTTCAGCACTTGCAACAAGACGTGGACATCGTGATTCAATTCATTGTCCTTTGCGCGCAATGAATCGATCGTTCGTACGGCGTGAAGAACCGTCGTATGGTCGCGTCCACCAAACGCATCGCCTATGGATGGATAGCTTTGCGAAGTCAGATTCTTGGCCAGCCACATCGCTACCTGTCGAGGGCGCGCGATCTGCCGCGAACGTTTTTTGGAGAACAGGTCTGCAACCTTGATCTTGAAATAGTCGGCGACCGTTTTCTGGATATTCTCGACGGTAATCTGCCGATTGACAGCGCCAATAAGATCCTTGAGTGCTTCTTTGGAAAGATCAAGGTCGATGCGCCGACCATGAAAGGACGCATATGCCAACACTTTTTTCAAAGCGCCTTCGAGTTCGCGGACGTTGGATCGCAGATGTTTGGCGATGTAAAACGCCACCTCATCACCAAGAGCAACCCCTTCAATTTCTGCTTTCTTCTTAAGGATCGCCACGCGCATTTCGATTTCCGGCGGTTCGATCTGCACCGTAAGTCCCCAGTCGAAGCGCGTGATCAGGCGATCTTCCAACCCAGAGATATCTTTCGGATAGGTATCGCAGCTGATTACAATCTGCTTCTTTGCCTCGATCAACGCATTGAAAACGAAGAAGAATTCCTCTTGTGTCCGGTTCTTCCCATTGAAGAATTGAACGTCGTCAAGCAACAGCACATCAAGAGAACGGTAGTATCGCTTGAATGCGTCGAAGGATTTAGTCTGATAGGCGCGAACCACGTCGGAATAGTAATCCTCGGCATGGACATAACGCACGACTTTTTCCGGGTACTGGTCGAGAATCTGGTTGCCGATGGCGTGGATAAGGTGAGTCTTTCCGAGTCCTGCTCCGCCATAAATGAACATCGGATTGTAAGCGCCACCGCCCGGATTCGTGGCTACCTGAAGCGAAGCAGCGCGCGCCAGATCGTTGGCCTTGCCCACGATCAGGTTCTCGAAGGTGAAACCCGGGATAAGTCGCGTCTTTTCGTACGCTGCTACGGGAGACGCTTTACCCGGTTGTCGGTCTGCGGCGGCTGGTACCAGAGCCGGGCGTTGAATCGCTACGGGGTTCAAGTTCTCCGTCCTGACCGGGGAAGGGGCAGGCCCTCGCTGACCGACGATAAGCGAAATGTCTACAGGAGCCGAAAAAAAACGTTGACCGAGTTCTTCGATTCGCCCGAGATATCGCTCCTTTACCCATTTCAATATGAAACCGTTCGGTGCGATGAGGCGCAATCCGTCAGCAGGCTTTTCCTCACCTTCGAGACGCAAAGGACGTATCCAGGTGTTGAATTGCTGAGACGATAGCTCCTGTTCGAACTGGCTCAGACATGAATTCCAAAAACTGCTCATTGCATGCGTTTCAAAAAAACCGTTTGAAGTGAAAAAGAGTGCATTCGAAAACCGCACCAATCAGTGTACGAAAGCGTTTGGTCCGCGTCATGCGCGAGAAGAAAAAACGTGCCAATCATTGAAAACGGGGAAAGCCCGCCCAGTCATGGTGTTTTCTAATGGTTGTCGATGGTGAAAACACGGTAACGGCGAGTGCTGCTGAAGACAAGATTCTAACCTGCCGTCAAAGAGTTATCCACAGCAGAGGTAAAAATTTGGAGTTGACAACATTGCCCGTATCAAGGTCTAATCTATGGTTCAATTCGTAATGACTTCAAGGGTTTTCACATGAAACGCACCTATCAACCGTCGGTAGTTCGCCGCAAGCGTACCCATGGCTTTCTCGTCCGTATGGCTACCCGTGGCGGTCGTGCCGTGATTCGCGCCCGTCGCGCCAAGGGTCGGCATCGTTTGGCCGTTTGAACGCCACAGAACCTGAGGGAAAAGGCCGGATTCGTCCAGCGGTATTCCCCAAGAGCCATCGACTGACTAAAACGGATGAGTTTTCATCCGTTTTTAGTTTCCGGAAGGCACTAAGAAGCACCACTTTCCTGTTACATTACCGCCCTCGAGGGATCGAACAGGCTGGTGGCGCGAGGCTCGGTCTGGTCGTTGCAAAGCGGTTTCTTCGCCGTTCTGTTGATCGCAACCTGATCCGGCGATTGATTCGCGAAGCATTTCGCACGAAACAATACGACTTGCCTGCCCATGATTTGATCGTTCGCCTGGCAGTAAAACCGGCCTTGCCGCTTGATCGAAATGCCTTGGCCGAGGAGATTCGAAGGTTGCTGGAAAAAACTCGCAATATTGGACGTTAGGCCATGAAACTGCTTCTGGTTCTGATTCGCTGCTACAAATATGCGATCAGCCCGATATTAGGGCAGAATTGCCGTTTTTATCCCAGTTGTTCGGATTACACCGCACAGGCAATTGAAAAACACGGGACTCTCAAGGGAGTCCATCTTGGATTGAAACGAATCTTTCGTTGCCACCCCTGGAATCCGGGGGGCTTTGATCCCGTTCCCTAATATTCTTCCTGAGTAGGCTGTTCATGGATAATCGACGCCTGATCGTTTTGTGCATTTTCTCGTTTTCGCTGGTCATGCTGTGGGATGCCTGGCAAAAATTCAATCAACCCAAGGCTCCCGCCGTTGTCGCCTCGGCTCCAGCGGCCGCGGGCAGTTCCGCGGTTCCGACACCATCCGTTCCATCAACGACTGCTGCCGAAACGGCCACTCCGGCAGCTGTGCCGTCTCCGGCTTCCGCCGCGCTGAAGGGTGATATCGTCGAGATCAAGACGGATCTTTTCGTTGCCCGAGTGGCTGCTCAAGGGGGCGATCTGGTTGGGCTGGAACTGGCCAACTACAAGGCCACCGAGGACAAGTCGAAACAGTTCATGCTCTTCGATTTGAAGCACCAGTATGCTGCCCAGAGCGGTTTGATCGGCGAGAACCTTCCCAACCACAAGACGATGTTCAACATTGTTCCGGGGAAGCGCGAATTGGCTTCCGGCGACGATGCGGTCGAGTTGCGGCTTGAAGCGCCAGCAGCTGGCGGCGTCAAGGTGGCCAAGATCTTTACCTTCAAACGCGGAAGCTATTTGATCAATGTTGCCTACGAAATCAACAACGGTAGCGAACGCGAACTGGCTGCCCATGCCTATTATCAGCTGCAGCGGGATACCCAGGCTCCCGCCGGGGAAAGCCGCATGGTCAGTACCTTTACCGGGCCTGCTCAATACACCGAGCAAGGCAAGTACAAGAAAATCGATTTCAAGGATGTCGAAAAGGGCAACGCCAAGTTGGAGCAGAAGGCCGACGATGGCTGGATTGCCATGGTTCAGCACTATTTTGTTTCGGCTTGGATTCCCCCGGAGAAGGCACAGCGCGAATACTATGTACGCAAGCTCGAAGGCGGGGTAAATCCAGCGGTTGCCGCCGGAGTCATTGTTCCGGTTCAACCGGTGGCGCCAGGTACCAAGGCCAGCTTTGCCGGTTCGCTCTATGCCGGCCCGCAAATCCAGTCGATACTTGATAAGCTGGCAAAGCCGGTTGCTGAAGGGGGCGTCGGGGCTCAAGGCCTGCCGTTGGTGGTGGACTATGGATGGCTGACGATTGTTGCCGCGCCGATTTTCTGGTTCCTGGAATTTATTCACAAAATCGTCGGAAATTGGGGATGGGCCATCATCTTCCTGACGATCTGCATCAAGGCGGTCTTTTTCCCGCTCTCGGCGGCCAGCTACAAGTCGATGGCCAAGATGCGCGCCATTTCGCCACGCCTGCAGGCTTTGAAGGAACGTTGCGGTGACGACAAACAGAAGCTCAACATGGAGATGATGAATCTCTACAAGACCGAGAAGATCAATCCGCTGGGTGGCTGCCTGCCTATTGCGGTGCAGATCCCTGTCTTCATCGCGCTGTACTGGGCACTGCTCGGTGCCGTGGAAATGCGCGACGCGCCGTGGATGCTGTGGATTCAGGATCTTTCCTCGCAGGATCCCTACTATGTCCTGCCGGTCATCATGATGGTGACCATGCTGATCCAGACCAAGCTCAATCCGACACCGCCCGACCCGATCCAAGCCAAGATCACGATGATCATGCCGTTCGCTTTCGGCATCATGTTCTTCTGGTTCCCGGCTGGCCTGGTGCTTTATTGGGTGGTAAACAACGTTCTGTCCATTGCTCAGCAATGGCAGATCACACGGATGATCGAACGTGGCGGAAAGGCCGCCAACGACGCCAAGGCCTGAGACAATCGCCGCCATCGCCACGGCTCCGGGCCGTGGCGGGATTGGTGTGGTACGGCTGTCCGGCAGCGACCTGTTGCCCTTGGCGCAGGCGCTGAGCGGGAAGCAACCGCCGCCTCGCATGGCAACCCTGGCGAACTTCCTGGCGGCTGATGGAAGCGTGATCGACACCGGCCTGCTGCTCCATTTCCCCGCTCCGCATTCATTCACCGGTGAGGACGTCCTTGAGCTGCAGGGGCACGGCGGAATGGTCGTCCTGCAGATGTTGCTGGCCAGATGCCTTGATCTCGGCGCACGTCTGGCCGAACCCGGAGAGTTCACCCGCCGCGCCTTCCTCAACGGGAAGCTCGATCTGACCCAGGCCGAAGCGGTCGTCGACCTGATCGATGCGTCGACGGCGGCGGCCGCGCGTAGCGCCGTCCGTTCGCTGCAAGGCGGATTCTCCCGCGAGATCAGATCGTTGCTCGATCAACTCGTCGAGTTGCGGGCTCTCGTGGAAGCGACGCTCGATTTTCCCGAAGAGGAGATTGATTTTCTCCAGGCGGCCGACGCATTCGGGCGCCTGGAGCGCTTGCAGCAGAAAATGGCCGAGGTGACGGATCGTGCGCAACAGGGCCGGCTGCTGCAGGGCGGGCTGCACGTTGTCCTGGCCGGCCAGCCGAATGTCGGCAAGTCCAGCCTGCTCAACTGCCTGGCCGGAGACGATCTGGCCATCGTTACTCCGGTGGCAGGAACCACGCGCGATGTGGTGCGCAGCACACTGCATGTACAAGGCATTCCCTTGCATGTCATCGATACCGCCGGATTGCGTGACACCGACGATGAGATCGAGCAGATCGGCATCGCGCGCACCTGGCGCGAGATTGAAAAAGCGGACGTCGTGGTCCTTATCGTCGATGCCCGGCATGGCGTGAAAGCGGCTGACGAGGCCATCCTCGCCCAGTTTCCGGCAGGATTGGCGCGGATCACCGTGCATAACAAGATCGACTTGGCTGGACTTCTGCCGGGAAGGCATGACGAAGCCAGCGGCACGGCCATCTCACTGTCCGCCAAGCAAGGCGCTGGCGTTGAACTCCTGAAGCAGGAGCTGTTGCGCATCGCCGGGTGGCATCCCGCCGAGGATGTTTTCATCGCCCGTGAACGCCATTTGCGCGCGCTGGCGCGGACGAACGAGTGTCTCGTGACGGCGCGCTCTTGTCTTCCCCGACTCGAACTCTTTGCCGAAGAACTGCGTCTCGCCCAAATTTCGCTCGGCACGATCACCGGCGAATTCTCGGCCGACGACCTTCTGGGCGAGATATTCGGAAGATTCTGTATCGGCAAGTAAACGTTTGCCGCCGATTCCACGCAGCGGTTAAACTTACCGGTTTCCCTGGAAAGACATAGCCGTGAGTATCGACGCTTCCCTGTTGGCCGTCCTGGCATTGGCCTCGTTGTTTGCCGGATTTATCGATTCTGTGGTCGGTGGTGGCGGCTTGATCCAGATTCCGGCTCTTTTCTCCGTACTGCCCAGCGAAATCCCCGCGACACTGTTCGGAACCAACAAGATTTCCAGCGTGGTAGGCACTACCAACGCCGCTTGGCGCTACGCCCGTCGTGTCACCATGCCTTGGGGCACGATTCTGCCCGCGGCACTCGCCGCGTTCGCCTGTTCCTACCTGGGGGCGATGGCCGTGGCCTGGCTCCCACGGGAATTGTTGCGCCCGATGATTCTGGTGATGCTGGTCGGTGCGGCCGGATATACCTTCTGGCGCAAGGATTTCGGTTCCATCCACCGGCCGCAGCACGCCGGGGTGAAGGAATTCGTCTACGCGCTGATCGTGGGTGGAGCGCTTGGCTTTTACGACGGATTCTTCGGACCGGGCACCGGAAGCTTTCTGATCTTCCTGTTCATCAGGTTCTTTGGTTTCGACTTCCTGCATGCCTCGGCCGCCTCGAAAGTGGTGAATGTCGCCACCAACCTGGCGGCGATCGCCTATTTCGTGCCGAACGGGTTTTACCTGCCGCTGGCCGCCGTGATCATGGCGGCCGCCAACATTGGTGGTTCGTTCATCGGCACGCACCTGGCCTTGCGCCATGGCAGCGGCTTCGTCCGCAAGGTCTTTCTGGCTGTCGTCTGCGCGCTGATCGTCAAGTTTGCCTGGGACACCTTCTGACAGCGCCGATCACTCTACCAGCTGGCGTTGCGCCAGGTAGGCATGGATGATTTCCAGGCGTGACACCGGATCCTCCAACTCGAGAAGCTTCTGTTTGGCCAGCACCTGAACCGGGAGGATCTCCGTCAGTCGATAGCCGACCCAGGCGGCGTCGTCGAACGCATGCGGCTCCGGCATCTTGTCCGGACCGAGGTCGCTGACGATCTTTCTCAACAGGGGCAGCAGCCCCTGCTGCGCTTCGGGCACGGCGCAACCCGTTATGTCATCGAGAAGTTCCACCGTCGCATGCAGCAGTCCGTCGCTTTGAGCGGCGCTGTTGACGATGCGAAAGCGCCGGTTGCCACGCACCTTCAGCATGAGTATGCCGAGCTGTGGCATTTCGGCCTCGCTGATGTGCGCCAGGGTACCGATTGCATGCGGCGTGGCCGGTTCACCGACTTCCTTGCCCCTGGCGATCAGGCACACGCCGAAAGGAGCTTTGCGGCGAAGGCAATCGGCGACCATATCCAGATAGCGTTGTTCGAACACCTTGAGTGACAGAATGCCTCCCGGGAATAACACGCTGCCGAGAGGGAAAAGCGGGATCTCGATGCGTATCTTTTCCGGAGAACGTTCTTCGGCGGGTGGTCGCAGGAGGTCGATCCAACTCAAGCGTTTTCTCCATGGGTGTTGCCCGCGGAATCGCCCCAGCGTTTCATAAGCACATGCTTAACGCCGACTTGGTCAAGCAGTCGGGCGACGACGAAATCGACCAGATCGTCGACATTCTGCGGGTGATGATAGAAGCCGGGGTTGGGAGGCAGGATGATTGCACCGGCACGCGACAGGCGCAGCATGTTTTCCAGGTGGATCGCCGAAAAGGGCGTTTCACGTGGAACCAGAATCAATTTGCGCCCCTCCTTTAGCACCACGTCCGCAGCGCGTTCGATCAGATTGCTGGCCAATCCCTGTGCGATCGCCGCCAGCGTGCCCATGGTGCATGGGCAGACGACCATGGCCTCTGGCGGATTGGATCCGCTGGCCACCGGCGCAAACCACTCTTCGCGGCCATAGACGGCCAGTGTTCCCGGCAGCCCGTTGAAGCGATTCGTGAAAAACGTTTGCGCATCGGCCGCACGGCCGGGCAGTTCCAAGTCCATCTCCTGTCGGGCAACGATCTGCGCGACCTGCGAATAGAGCAACTGCACGTGGCAGCCGGCTTCGAGCAGGCATTCGAGCAGGCGGATGCCATAGGGCATGCCGGAGGCGCCGGTGAAAGCAAGGCAGACGGTTTTAGGCATGATGCGCTCCGGTGTTCATGAAAGACGGGCTGGCCAGCAGGCGGGCGGCGATCAGACCGTTGATGATACCGAAAGCCAGCGCAGCGACGGCGAAAATCGGCATCAGGTAGAACAGGCCGTTGTGCGGAATCAGCCATAGCCTGGCCAGCAGCAGCTGACCACCGATGTGGGCGAAGGCGGCCAGTATGCTCCAACTGACCGGCCCGAACCAGCGGCGGGGAAGACGGCCTGCGCCGGCCAGCACGAGCAGGCTGAACAGGGCGCCGGTCAGGCTCATGAAGAAACCGGGCGATAGCAGCTGGCCTAGGAGGACGCCGCCTGCGATGACGCGCAGCACGCAGACCCAGGCCGCCGTACTCCAACCGTAACGTGCCAGCACGATCAGCGTGACGATGTTCGACAGTCCTGGCTTGACGCCGGGCAGGGGCAGGGGAATCGCCGCATCGATCAGGGCCAGGCCGATTGCCGCGGCGGCGAGGCGGGCGATGCGATGGTCTTCCGGGGTGGTGATCAGCCTAGTAACTGAGCGAGTCATACGTTTCCTTGCCGCCGACGATTTGCACGCTGACTTCGTTCGGCGCACAAATGGCAATCTCTCCGGCGCGTTCGAGCCAGCCTTGCCTGACGCAGTACTGGTGCGGACCGGGGTCGGAGACCACGCGCACGCGCCGCCGGTCAACGGTGATGGTGGTTGTGCCAAGCGGGCCGGGTACCTCGATGCGGCGATTCCTGGACAGGTCGAGTTCGGCGAACACCTCGCCACCACGCCTGACGACCGCTTTGTCAGCGCTGCCGCCCTGCCAGGCGAGAGGAAAGGACGCGGCGCACAACACTGTGCCGAGAACGGCCACCAGCCAGTCCCCGGGACGCAGCAGCGATATCCATTGCATCAGGATGGGCCGTTCGGTACCGGCGACAATTCGCGGTGGCGGACGATGACCCGGGCTTGATCGCCGAAATGGCGCCCGAGCCACTCGGCGAAATACACCGAGCGATGCTGTCCGCCGGTACAGCCAATCCCGACCGTCAGGTAGCTGCGGTTGTCGCGTTCGTAGCAAGGCAGCCAGGTGGCGATGAAGCGTGCGATGTCGTCGCGCATGCGCAGGACCTCGGGTTCCGCTTCCAGATATTCGATTACCGGCGCATCGCAGCCGTTCAGGGCGCGCAGGGAGATCTCGTAGTACGGATTGGGCAGGCAGCGTACGTCGAAGACCAGTTCGGCATCGAGCGGAACCCCGTGCTTGAAGCCAAATGATTCGAACAACAGGGTCAGTCCGCGACGGGCTTCCGGAACGATGAACTGGCGAATCCAGTCGCGCAGTGCGTTGGGCTTCAGGTCGCTGGTATCGATGTGATGGCCCAGTTCGGCAAGCCGTTCCAGGCGCCGCCGTTCCTCGGCGATCGATTCGGTCAGCGTGCGCTGCTCGTCCGCCAGCGGATGCCGGCGCCGCGTCTCGAAATAGCGCTTGAGCAGGGTGTCGGTCTTGGCGTCGAGAAACAGGAACTCCAGTTCCAGGTCCCGGGCGCGCAGTTCGGCCAGTTGTTGCGGCAGCATGGCGATGCTGTCGCCGCCACGGATGTCTATGGCTACGGCCACCTTGTCGTAGCCGCGCAGGCCAAGATGGTCCACCAGCTGCTGCAACATTTGCGACGGCAGGTTGTCGACGCAATAGTACGATGCGTCCTCGAGAATATGGAGGGCGATGGATTTGCCGGAGCCGGAAAGCCCGCTGATGATCACGACGCGCATGTGCGCGAGCATAGCGGAATGTGCCGAACACGGGCAAGCCGGGCTGGCTTACACTACGATGATTGCGTTTTATTGCCTGTTGCCATGAAGCTTCTGACCATTCCCTTTCTTGACGAAATCGTTGCCATTCGCCGGGACATCCATTCCCATCCCGAACTGGCGTTCCAGGAAACACGCACATCGGACATCGTCGCGCACACGCTGTCATCCCTTGGCCTGGAGGTCCATCGCGGCCTGGCTGGAACAGGCGTTGTTGGGATCCTGCGCAAAGGCCATGGCCGGAAAGCGATTGGCTTGCGCGCTGACATGGATGCGCTGCCGGTACTGGAAAAGAACGATTTCGCACACTGCTCCAGACACCATGGGCGGATGCACGCCTGCGGCCATGACGGCCACACCACCATGCTGCTCGGCGCGGCGCGCTACCTGGCGGAACATATCGAATCGGTCGATTTCGACGGGACGGTGTATTTCATCTTCCAGCCGGCCGAGGAGTCGGAGGGCGGGGCCGATGTCATGATCAAGGACGGCCTGTTCCGGCAGTTTCCCATCGACGCCGTCTTTGGCCTGCACAACTGGCCGGGAATCCCCGTCGGCGAAATGGCCGTGGTGCCGGGGCCGGTGATGGCCGGAACCTGTTCTTTCGAAATCAGCGTGCGCGGGCAGGGCTGCCATGCGGCGATGCCGCATCAGGGCATCGACACATTGGTCGCTGCCAGCCACCTGGTGCTGGCCTTGCAGACCGTGGTGTCGCGCAACGTAAACCCGTGCGAAGCGGCGGTGGTAAGCGTTACCCAGATCCACGGTGGCGAGGCGCTGAACGTCATCCCGGACGATGCCGTCCTGCGCGGAACGATCCGCAGTTTCAATCCGGAGATCCAGGCACTGGTTGAACAGTCAATCAGGCGCGTCTGTACCGGGGTCGAGAGCACTTTCGGCGTGACCATCGGCATCGTTTTCGATCAGCGCTATCCGCCAACCGTCAACAGCGACGCCGAGACGGGAATCTGCCAGGAGGTGGCGGCAGGCATTGTCGGAGAACATCGGGTGCGGACGAACGAGCTACCCTCCATGGGCGCGGAGGACTTCGCCTACATGCTGCAGGAAAAGCCGGGATGCTACATCTGGCTGGGGAACGGTCCGGGAACGGGCGGTTGTTCCCTGCATAACCCGCACTACGACTTCAACGATGGGATCATGCCGATCGGCATCAGCTATTGGGTGCGGCTCGTTGAACGGTTGTTGCAGCGTGAATAGGTCGTTTCGCCGCCCTGCTGTATAAAAAATGTAAATTGTATAAGGTTGTTCAACACAACCTGCTGTTTTTGAATTACATTGTCCGGATTTCATATTTCCTGAACTGGGTTACGCATTTAATATGAATAAGAAGGCGTTTCAGGGCAAACCGGGTGATACGGTCGGGAGCAGGCAGCGGATTCTGGTGATCGATGGGTCGCGCGTGGTCAGGGCAACACTGGCAAAGCGACTTGGCGACCGCTTTGAAGTCGTCGAGGAAGCCAATGGTGAATCGGCATGGCAGCGACTGATGCTGGACGGCAGCATCGCTGCTGTCATTTCCGGCATTCATCCGCCAAGGCTCGACGCGCACGATCTACTGGCACGCCTGAGAACCAGCGCCATGCGGCGTTTGCGTGAGATTCCTTTCATTCTGCTTGTATCCGAGATCGAGAATCAGGCAGCACCTGGATCCGGCGACTGGAGTGACGCCACCGGATTCATCACCAAATCGATGAGTACCGAGGTGATGGTTGCGCATCTCGATCAATGGGTCGGGCTCCACGAGGCCAAGTCGGAGACAGAAAGCGGACCCGCGGCCGTGCCGGCGCCTGCTGTTGAAAAGCTGATGGGCCGCCTGGAGTTTTCTTCGCTGGTGTCTTCGCTCTCGCTGTCGGCAGCCGAAAACTTTCCCGTTTGCGCGCTCGTTTTCGGCATAGACCGGCTCGACGAGTTGATTGCCGCTTTTGGCCCCGATGTGGCGGAGATACTGACATCGCGCATTGCCGGTCCGTTGGCCGGAAAGATCGATCCCCAAGATCACCTCGGCATCTTCGGGAAGCAAAGGCTGGCCATCATATCCTACGGTGTTGATCTGCGCCTGGGAACGCGCTTCGGCAAGCGGGTATGCAAGAGTCTGGCGTCCGGGCGGGTTACGATCCGCGGACAGAAGATTCGTATGACGGTCAGCATCGGCATCGCCAGCACCTCGGACGACGATGTGGAGTCCGGCCCGGAACTGCTGGCACTGGCGCACCAGCGGCTGGAACAGGCACTGGTCTGCGGCGGCAATACGGTGTGTACGGAGCATCGCCCCGATTGTCCGCTGCATTGTCAGGACAGGAGCGTGGCTGCTTTGTTCAAGGTGCTGAAACGAGATGGAGGCGATCTCCTGCCGGAACAGAGGAGCGTTCTGGGCCTGACGGTATTGCCCTTGCTGCAGACTCTGGAATCACGGCTCTCGCTGGGCTTGCCGCTGCAGGAGATCAAGCACCGCCTGGCCCGGCAGACAGCGGAAGACGGCACACCGCCATAAACTGACCGGACCTTATCCCGCCCACACCGGCTTGCGTTTTTCGACCAGCGCGAGCATGCCTTCCCGGCCCTCCGTGCTCGACTGAATCACTGTTGCGCTCTGCACCGTTTCCTCGGTGGTGGTTTCGTCCAGGGGTTGTCCGGCGACAACGCGCAGAAGGGCCTTGCAAGCGCCCATGGCATTGGGACCGTTCCTCAGCAGGGCATCAATGGTCTCCCCGATGGCCTCGTCGAGTTGCTCCTCGCCAGGGACCATTTCATGCACCAGTCCTATACGGTACGCCTCTGTCCCCGAGAAGCGTTCAGCGGTAAGCATGAAGTAACGGCAGTGGCGTTCGCCGATGGCCGCGATGAGATAGGGGCAGGCAACCGCCGGCAGAAGTCCGTACTTCACCTCGTTCAACGCAAACGACGCGTCGTATGTGGCAAAAACGATATCGCAAGCGGCGATCAATCCGACCCCGATCCCGTGGGCGGATCCCTGCACGCGGGCGATGGTTGGCTTGGCCAGCCCGGACAGGGTGGCCAGAAGGCGGGCAATGTTGCGGTTATCCTGCAGGTTTCCCTCCGGGGTGTGGTGAATGGTCTCGCGCACCCACGCTGGATCGGTCCCCGCGCAGAAGCTCCGGCCCGTGGACGACAGAACCACGACCCCGACCCTCGGGTCGGCTTCCAGTTCGCGCAGCGCTGCCGTCATCTCGGCGACCAGCGTTCGGTCGAGCGCATTGTGCCGCTCGCTGCGGTTCAGCGTCAGGATACCGACGCCGTCATCGATTTCGGTGATTATCGTCTGGTACATGGAGTTCCCTCGATCTGTGCCCTTCTTAGACCAATAACAAGATTAGCGTCCCGCGACGACCTCGTCATCCACAACATAGAGCGTGCATGTCTGATCGGTCTTGCCGCGGCAGAAATCGATGGCGCGTTTCTTGAGATCGTCCGCACCCGTGGCATAGCCACAGCGCCCCTTTTCCGAAGTGGCGAAGGCCCGCGGGGAGTCTCCGTCCAGGAAGGCCTGGTAGAGTCTGCGGCAGCTCTCGCTCAGGAATTCGGCTTGCCCGGCCTCACGGAGTTTGCGCGAGACCGGGTCGTCGGCTTCTTCCTGCGGTTGCACCTGAGTCGGCAGACCGAGTTCGGTCAGGAATTTCTCCACTTCAGGCCACCAGATTAACAGGCCGTCGCGATCGCCGAACATGCCGTGCGCGTCGCCTTTGAACGTACCGAATGAAACGAGCCGCGCTTTTCCACCTGCACCCGTATAGGCCGCGAACATCTCGGCGACAGTCTCTTTGGGCCAGTAGGAATCGTTGTCGCCGTAGAACCACAAGGTCGCATAGGGGACCTTTTCGCCGAAACTCCCGAACGCCCGGACCAGCGATCCTTCCCAGCCAGCGCAGCCGGAAAGCTTGAGACCACCGGCAAAATTGACCAGTCCGAGTACCCCTGGATAGGGATCGGTCCCGAAAGCCATGGTGGTCAGGCCTCCGTGCGACTGTCCCATGACGATCACGCGTTCGCGATCGACAAAGGGGAGTGTCCTTGCGTAGTCGAGCACCGCCCTCACGTCCTTGGCCTGCTCTACCCCGTTCCCCGCGGGATTGCACCCGCCCTGGATGTAGTTGCCTGACGAACGCGAAAATCCGCCCCGCATCGGAATCATGACGACGTAGCCGCGTCGGACGAACTCGCGAGCGGCAACGATGTACCTCGCGCGCGCCTGAAAACGCGGATTGCCCGACTCTTTGCCGTGATTGATCACTACCAGAGGGAACGGCCCTTCGCCCTTCGGTTTGAATAACGTGGTTTCGAGTTCGGTGCTGAACAGCCCCGAACCGTTCTTGACCATTATGATTTCTTCGTTCAGCGATTTGTTGAGCCGAACGTCAGCCGCATCGGCAGTTCCGAATGAGACTGCTGCGAACAAGACCCAGAGAAGCTTCATGGAAGAACTCATCGGCTACAGAAAGAGGCCGGTCGCTGGCGTCGCGAATAATGGGTCATCAACACTCCGCCGATGACCGCAGCGCCCCCGGCAAGGACGCCGGCGCCGAGACGTTCGTCGAGCAGCAGTGCTCCCAGCAGGACCGCGAAGACCGGCACCAGGTTGATGAACGCGGCAGCCTTGGTGCTACCAACATGGCTAATCGCTTCCGAGTACCAGGTGAAGGCCACGGCGGTTCCGAACAGCCCGAGAAAGGCGATACTCGTGGGCGCTCGCCACGTGACAGCCGAGAAGTCGAAGAGCGAACCTTGCGCAAGCGCACAAATCGTCAGCAGTACCCAGCCGGCCAGGCAGCCCCCGAAGGTCATGGCCAGTGGCGAGAAGCGGGCGGTAATTCCGCGATTGATCAGCGTGTAGGCCGTCCAGGAAAGCGCCGTGCCCAGCAACAGCCATTCGCCGAAACCAACCTCCCCGATGAGCAGCCGTTCCGGCTGTCCCTGAGTAACGACCAGCAGACAGCCGAACATGGCAAGCACGACCCCAAGTGCCTTGAGCGGCGACATGGGGAGGCCGAATACCAGCCAATCGGCCAAGGCGATAATGGCCGGGATGAAGGCGACGACCAGCGCGCCACGGCCTGCCTCGACATGCTGCAATGCGTAGAGGAAGAAGACGTTGTAGCAAAACACGCCGGTAAGTCCGAGGCTCGTCAGGATCAACCAGTCGCCAATTGTCCAGCGCGGGATTCCTTCGCGTCGGACAAGGAGCAGCCCGATAACCAGCGAGGCCAGCAGGAAGCGCCAGCTCGCGACGGCGAGCGGCGCCATTTCCTGTACGGCGCTGCGCCCGGCGATCCATGTTCCGCCCCATAGAAAGGCGGTCAGAAGCAGTTTCAGAAGGATCAGCGGGCGGGTTCGGGACATGCGCCGATTATCCCACGGCTGCCGTACAATCGCCCCGGAATCAGCCTGCAAGGAGACTACGATGGCAACGGACGAAGCAAAGCGAGCGCACACTGACCGAATGATCGCGCAAACCCTGCGTAATCGCCAACAACGCGAACAGGGATACCGGGACCAGGCGCTGAAGATCTACCCGTGGATATGCGGTCGCTGCGCGCGGGAGTTCACCCGCGAGACTGTGCACCAACTGACCGTGCATCACCGCGACCACAACCACGACAACAATCCCAAGGACGGAAGCAACTGGGAACTGCTCTGCCTGTATTGTCACGACAACGAGCACGCACGGGAACTGGACGCCGAAGCGGCCCGGCGGGCGGGCGTCAGCGATGGAACAACAACTACGACCCGAGCTGGTTCAAATCCATTCGCCAACCTGCGCGAGCTTATGGAAAAGAGCAAGCGCTAACTTTCTTGACTTCACATTCAATGCCGAAATGCCGGGATTCCCGAAAATTTCGGCCATTCCATGGCGTCGAGCATGTTCTTGACGATCAGCCCGAGTTCCGTGTCGCCTTCGATCGACAGCGTGCGGTTGAAAAACAGCGTGTCCGGGTCTTCCTGGCGTGCGGCCAGTTGCAGGAATGCGCTCAGGTTGGCGCGGAATGCGAGGTCGGGTGTGTCGGGAACGGCAAACAGGGGGCGGAACAGGCCGTTGCGGAAGGTGAAGGCGGCGCGCCCGCCGGTGTCGAGCACGTCGATCAGGAAGCTGCGGCCTTCGAGGAGTTCAAGACTATCTTCCGGCAGCAACTTCATTTTGACCACGGCGTTGAGCCCAGCGGTCAGTGCCACGGCGTGCGGCCACTGCGGCAGTCGGTTGCCGACGCTGGCGACAAAGGACGGCAGCGTGAAGCTGGGGATGGTGAGCGATTTAAAGAAACCGTTGGACATGATCAGACTCCCTGCAATTCGGTGAGTGCGGCTTGGTGCTTGGCAACGATGCCGGCTTCGCCGAACCAGTAGCCGTCGACCATGCCGTCGGGTGCCCATTCTCGCGCAGCGGGCGAAGGTCTTCCACCGAATTTGACACCATTCCGTGCGGCGTCGAACGCGGCGATGATCTCTGCCATGTGATGTGGTTGCGGGCTTAGGCGCACGATGTCGATGCCCATCGAGAGCATGTCGGGAACCTCGGTCAGCAGGTTGTAGGTCTGCGCCGACATCGTCTGGATACCGTTGATGGCCAGGAACGGCTGTCCTTCGCGCGTTTTCAGCGTGATCGCCTCCGGGTGTTCCATGCACTTGAACTGGCAGTCATCCTTGTTCAGGTTGTAATGCCGGGCCGTGAAGCAGCGCGCCGAAAACGCCAGCGGCAGCTTGCCGAAAGCGAAGACTTCCGTTTCGACCCCTTCCGGGCGGGTCCGGTGCAGCGTCTCGATCAGTGCGCGCGTGCCTTCGAGCGGCGGCACCCAGCGCTGCAGACCGTAGCGGCGGAAGGTGGCCAGCGTCGTGGCGTTGTAGATGTTGAGGTGCGGGCCGGCGACGAACGGACGTCCGGCAGCGACGTTGACGGCGCCGAGGTCGTTGGCCTCAACCTTGCAACCAGCTTCGTCTATCAGCCGGCGCAACGCCTTGAGGTCGCTTTCCGATTCGAGCAGGGCCTGCGCCGAAACGACGACCTCCTTGCCGGCATCGGTCAGTTTCCTTGCCAGGTCGATCCAGTCAGTGACGCGCAACTGCTGCCGGCGCGAACAGACGACTTCGCCGACATGGATGATGTCGAGCGCGGCAACCTGCGCCATTTCAACGTAGAAATCGAGGACCTTATCCTTCGGCCAGAAGTAGAGCAGGGGTCCGAGCGAGAGTTTCATCGGTTCATCTCCACGGACGGTTATAGGCGCCGAGGGTCACCTGGGTGCCTTCGGCCACTTTGCCCAACTCGGCCTGCCAGGCCGGCTTGACCTTGAACTGTTCCGGCCCTCTGCCGAGCTCGTCGAGCGCAGCGCGCAGCGTCCGCGTAACCTGCGCTACGTAGGCCGGGCTGCGCTGGCGGCCTTCGACCTTGATCGCCGAGACGCCGATCCTGACAATGTCCGGCAGCAGTTCGAGCACGTTCAGGCTGGTCGGCTCCTCCAGCGCGTAGTAAGTGGAACCGTTGACCTCGAAGCGGCCCTTGCACAGCGTCGGGTATCCGGCGGGCTCGTTGTCGCCGTAGCGGTCTATCAGGATGCCGTTGAGGCGCGTCGACATTTGCCCGGGCGTCTTTTCCCACTTGACGAACTTGGCCGGCGAACAGGCGCCTACGGTGTTCGGCGATTCGCCGGTGGCGTAGGAGGAGAGCCAGCAGCGGCCTTCGTTCATCACGCACAGGCTGCCGAAGCCGAATACCTCGATCTCGATCGGGGTGTTCCTGATGACCATTTCCACTTGTGCAAGTGTCAATACGCGCGGTAGCACGGCGCGCTGCACCCCGAATTCGCGATGGGCGAAATTGACCGCTTCGTAGCTGGTTGCCGATCCCTGTACCGAAAGGTGCAGACGAAGATTCGGGTGGCGCTTGCTGGCGTAATCGAGCAGACCGATATCGGCCAGGATCACGGCATCGACGCCGAGATCGGCGGCGCCATCGACGGCGATCTGCCAGTCGGCCTCGCGATCAGGCTGGGGAAAAGTGTTGATGGCCATCAGCACGTGTTTGCCCCGCGCATGCGCATAGTTGATGCCTTCGACCATGGCCTTGCGGTCGAAATTCAGGCCGGCGAAATTGCGCGCGTTGGTGTCGTTCTTGTAGCCGAAATAGACGGTGTCGGCGCCGTTATCGACAGCTGCCTTGAGCGCCGGCAGGCTGCCGGCCGGGCAGACGAGTTCGGGAGTTTTCTGCTGCAACATGGTGAGTCTCGAAAAACGAAGCGGGAAGTATACCGGCCGGAGCACCAAACTGCATGATTTTTATCAATTTTCCGGTGTCATTCGGATGCATTTCGCGGCTTTCGCGGTGCGTTGGCAAACAGCCGGTCGTAGAGCCAGTTCGGCAGCAGGCGCAAGCCTTTGGCAACAATTCCCATCTGCCAGGGAATGACGGTGTAGCTGGTGCCGCGCTCGATGGCGCGGGCGAAGCGGCGGGCGGCTTCGGCGGCCGGGAGCATGAAGGGCATGGGGTACGGATTGATCGCGGTCATCGGGGTTTCGATGTATCCCGGCGCAATGGTCACGACCCTGATGCCGCTGCTGCGCATTTCCAGGCGCAGGCTTTCGAGATAGCTGATCGCCGCCGCCTTGGAGGCGCTGTAGGCCTCGGCGCCAGGCAGGCCGCGGATACCGGCGACCGAGGCAATGCCGACCAGCCGGCCGGGATTGCCTTCTGCCGCCCGTTGCCGCATGGCCGGAATGAAGGGCGAAAAGGTGGCGGCCAGGCCGAAGACGTTGATGTCGAGGATGCGCCGGATGACGTCGAGGTCTTCGCGGCATTCGGTCAGCGTGCCGGAGGACACGCCGGCGTTGGCGACGACAATGTCCGGGGGACCGCAGCGGACGATGAAATCCTCGGCAGCTGCCTGCAGGGCCGCGGCATCGGCGACATCAAGCGGATAACAAGAAACGCTTGCCGCGCCGGCGCTGGATAGCTCTCGTACGAGTGCCTGCAACTGCTCTCCGCGGCGTGCCGCCAAACCGAGGGCGGCGCCCTGGCCGGCGTAGTAACGCGCCAGCGCGCTGCCGATTCCGGACGACGCGCCGGTAATGAATACGCGGTGGGCTGGCAACGCGGCTACTTTTGCGGAATCGGCTTGGCCGGCGCTTTTCCTGACGGCTTGTCGCTCTTCGGATTCCGTTCCTCGCGCCGCTTTTCGATGACCTTGTCCGTCAGCGCCAGAAGTTCCTGCAGACTCTTTCCGCCGACCAGGTAACGGCCGTCCACGGCTATGGCCGGAACTCCCTGGATGCGGAAATTGCGCGCCATCTGATCGGCGCGCTTGGTTTTGCTATTGACGTTGAAGGATTTCCAGGCGTCGCCGAACTTCAAGGCATCGACCCCTTGCGACGTGACCCACTCGGTGATGCTTTTCTCGTTGATCAGTTTCAACCCCTTCACGTGAATGGCGTTGAACAGGGGCGTATCGAGCCGCGCCAGGTCTCCCGTCGTCTCGAGCGAATAAAACAGCTTGGCCATCAGTTCGTAGAAGGGGTTGAAGCTGACCGGCACGCGCTTGAACACGACATCCGCCGGCAGTTTCGCCGCCCATTGGTGAATCGCCGGGTTGAGGTCGTTGCAGTGCGGACAGGCATAGGAGAAGAACTCGACGACCTCGATCCTGGACGGGTCGTCCGTCGGTTGTACCGGCTCGATGACGGCATAGTCGCGTCCGGCGACCAGCTGGGCCTGTGCGGGAGCGCTGATTGCGAACAGCCCGACGGTCAGGGCGGCAAGCCATCCCCACAGTTTATTCCTCATGCATCTCTCCTCGTTTCAATCCTTCTTCACGACATTGGCCTCGATACCCTGGCGGGCCAGTTCGGCTCGCATGGCATTGACCTCCTCGATTTTCCTGAACGGGCCCAGCCGCACGCGGTACCAGACCTTGTCCTGCAGCATCACCTGCTGGATGGAGGCTTCGGCGCCCATCATGGCCAACTTGGCCTTCTGGTTGTCAGCGTCGCCGGCGTTCTGGAAGGAACCCGTCTGCAGATAGACCGGTTCCTTGAGCGCGGTTTCCTTCCCATCCTTGCCTTTGGTTCCTTCCGCCTGTTTTGGTTCTCCTGATTTTCCGTCGGCCGGCTTGGGATCGGGGATCGCCTCGCTGTTCCCCGGGAGGATCTTATAGAAATCGAAGCGCGGCTTATCGCCGGGCTGCGGAACCGGGTCGCCGGGCTTGCCCGGGAGTGCCAGCGGCGCCTGCGGCGCGCCCGTCTGTTGCGGCGGTTGCGGAGCTGTCGGGGTGGGGGGCTGTGCCTTGTTGGAGAAAGGTGCCGGCGTTTTGTGGATGTACCAGACGACGCCGGCCGCGGCGAGGACGCCGATAACCAGGCCGAGAAACAGACCGATCAGTGTTCCGCCACCCGATTTGCGGCGGGATGCGTTGCTGCGTTTGCGCGGTTTCATGTCACGACTCATGGGGAGTTCCGGTTTCTCGGACTTACATGGATTGCGGGCAGCTGACGCCGATGATGGCCATGCCGTTGCGGATGACTTGGCGGACGGCGGCCGCCAGCGCGATGCGGGCATCCTTCAGCGCAACGTCGTCGACCAGCATGCGTTCGGCATTGTAGTAGCTGTGGAACTCGGCGGCCAGATCCTTGAGATAGAAGGCAATCATGTGTGGCGCCAGTTCGCGCGAGGCTGATTCGACGATTTCCGGAAACTCGCCGAGCTTGGCGGCGACAGCCAGTTCATGTGGGCTGTCGAGGCGCCCGAAGTCCGCCTTGCGCAGGACTTCGTCGTCGCCGTCCCACTGGGCCAGCACCGAGCACACACGGGCATGGGCATACTGGATGTAGTAGACCGGGTTCTCGTTGGTCTGGCTCTTGGCCAGGTCCAGGTCGAAATCGAGATGCTGGTCCGACTTGCGCAGCACGTAGAAGAAACGGCAGGCATCGTTGCCGACTTCGTCGCGCAGCGTGCGCAAGGTCACGAACTCGCCGGAACGCGTGGACATCGAGGCCTTCTGGCCGTTGCGGTAGAGCACGGCGAACTGCACGAGGGCGACATCCAGAACGTCGGGGTCGAGTTCAAGTGCCTTGAGCGCGCCCTTTACCCGTGGAATGTAGCCGTGGTGGTCAGCGCCCCAGATATTGATGATCCGGTCGAAGCCGCGTTCAAACTTGTTTAGGTGATACGCGATGTCGGAAGCGAAATACGTGTACAGGCCGTTGTCGCGCTGCACCACGCGGTCCTTCTCGTCGCCGAAATCGGTGGACTTGAACCACAGTGCGCCATTCTGCTCGTAAAGATGCCCTGTCGCGTTCAGCCGCTCGACGCAGCGCTCGACGAGGCCGGTATCGAACAGCGATTTTTCGGAGAACCACACGTCGTAATGCACGCCGAAATCCTCGAGGTCGCTCCGACAGTCCTCGAGCTGTTCGGTAAGCACGTGGTTGTGCACGTAGTTCCACTCTTCTGCGAGCAGGCGTTTGGCGTTGGCGATCAGCGCGTCAAGATGCGCTTCGCGCTGCGCCTTGGCATCTTCGTCCGCCCTGTCCGGTGCCGGCAGTCCCGGAGTGCCTTCGAGAACCTCGGAGGTTGCGCGGGCGTACTTGTCGCCGTGCGCGATCTTCATCTCCATGGCCATGTTGCGCACGTAGTCGCCCTGATAGCCGTTGGGCGGGAAGGTGATCCGATGATCGTGCAATTCCAGGTAGCGCAGCCAGGCCGATGTGGCCAGGATGTCCATCTGGCGGCCGGCGTCATTGACGTAGTATTCGCGAGTCACGTCCCAACCGGCGAAGGCCATCAGGTTGCACAGGCTGGCGCCGTAAGCCGCGCCGCGCCCGTGGCCGACGTGCAGCGGTCCGGTCGGGTTGGCCGAAACGAATTCGATCTGCACTTTCCTGTTGCCGCCAATCGACGACCGGCCAAAATTCTCGCCCTGTTCGAGGACGTTGCGCACGACTTCCAGCTTGGCCGAACGGTGCAGATGGAAGTTGATGAATCCAGCGCCGGCGATCTCCATATTGGCGACGAAAGGCGATGGCGGAATCTCTGAGAGCAGCAATTGCGCCAGTTCGCGGGGATTGCGCTTCATCGCGCGAGCAAGCTGCATGGCGAGGTTGCAGGCGAAATCGCCGTGCGCGGCCTGTTTCGGGCGTTCCAGGACGATCGCCGTTTCCGCCAGATCGGGCGCGAGGCTATTCAGCGCGGCGCGCATCAGGTCGGCGAGATGGTTTTTTATGTCGTGAGTCATTGCGGTGCGAATCCGGATGGTGAGCCAAGGGGCTGATTATACGATGCCGGGCGGCTTCCGCGTTTGCGCGGAGATTAAGCGAAGAATCTCGTCCACATGGCCGAAACGGGCATGACCAGCAGCAGCGCTGGGAGCATATTGACGATTGGAAAGATCTTGATGCCGCAGATGCGCAACCCGGTCGCCAGCATCACGATGCCGCCGCAGGCGGAAAAGTCGGCCAGCATGGCCGGCGTGGTCAGCGGCATCAACAGGCTTGCGCCGAAATAGAGAGCGCTCTGGATGGCGATCTGGGGTGCAGCGATGAGGGCCACCGAGAAACCGAGTTCGGTGGCGAAAATCATCGCCGTGAACAGATCGAGCACGGACTTGGCCAGCAGGATGTTCGGCTCGCCCGTCATGCCTTCGTGGGTGGCACCGAATATGCCCATGCCGCTGGCGCAGAACAGCACCGATATCGTCACGAACTTGACGATGAAGCCATCGGCGCGAGAGTTGCCACAATCCCCCGGGCGGACGCGCTCAAAGCGCTTTTGCACCCACTTGATGGACAGTTCTAGGCCGCGTTCGAGATACAGCAGTTCTCCTATCAGGGCGCCGGCGATGAGCGCCAGGGAAACGGCCGGTAGCGCCTGGACCTTGTTGACCAGAACGGCGCCGATGCCCAGCGAGATCATGCCGCAGGTCAATGGCAGTGCCTCCTTGACACGGCGCGGGACCAATCGCCCGAGAAGTGCTCCCGAGACGGCGCCAACCATCAGGGCGGCACTGTTGACCAGCGGACCCAGCATGCTAAACCTCCTGTTTGGACAATCAGTTGGCCAAAGGGACGGAAGGCTATGCCAGTCTCCGCCGGATGTCTATATTGAAAAGGTTACCGCGTTGGCCATCAAAGGGGCTCCGCTTAATGAATGATTACGCAGTTCTGGCCGCCGGGTTTGTCTGTGCCGCCATCGGCGCCGAACTCTTCGTGCGCGGGGCCGTGGGCCTCGCATTCCTGCTACGTATTGGTCCCGGAATCGTTGGCGCCACCGTCGCGGCATTTGCCACCTCCAGCCCGGAACTTTCTGTTGCCGTCAGTGCGGCGCTGGCCGGAGTACCGCAAATTGCCTTCGGTGATGTACTCGGGGCGAATATCGTCAATGCGTCGCTGGTCCTGAGTTCGGCCCTGCTCATCTCGGCGATGCGCTGTCCGCGGGCCAGCATTCGTCGCGATTTCCCGGCGGCTCTTCTGACGCCGGTACTGACCGGCATACTGGCAGTCGATGGCGAAATCTCTCGCGGTGATGGCGTCCTGCTGCTGGTCGTGTTCTTGGTCTGGATGTTTCTGACGGTACAGGAAGCACGCAAACAGCGCAGCGAGACGAAGCCCTCGACCAGCCAGCAGCACGGGGTGCGGTTGATCGTGATTCTGACTGCCGGACTGCTGCTCCTTATTGCGGCCGGCGATCTCATCGTTTTCAGCGCGAAGGGAATTGCGCGGGCGTTTGGCGTCGGCGAGTTCGTGATCGGGGCGGTCCTCGTGGCCGTGGGAACGACAGTGCCAGAGCTGGCTACGACCTTCGTGTCTAAATTGCGTGGTTACGATGACGTCGGGTTAGGGACGGTTCTGGGCAGCATCATTTTCAACGCCTGCTTCATCGTGGCGGTCGCCGCCATCATCCATCCTATTGTGGTTGACCGGAATGAGGCCTACGTCGCGCTGATGTTCGGCCTGGCCGCGATGCTCTGCGCTTACCCGAACCGGAACGGCGTCATTGGCCGGGGGCGTGCCGCTTGGTTGTCGCTGCTGTACGTGTGCTATCTGATGGTCTTGTTGCGGGTGTAAGAACGGAAGAGGGCGGCGTGTTGGCCGCCACCCAAACCCGCGGACTACCCGCTTAATTGCGAGTGCTTTACCGGAAGTAGTTGGGGAGTGAAGTGGTCAGCCCCGGCACGAACGTGATGGCAACGAGGACGGCCACCAGCGGCCAGAGGAAAGGCCAAGTGGCCCTGCAGACCCTGTCGAAGGGCAGGTTGGCCACGCGTGCGGTGATGAACAGCACGATCCCCACTGGTGGCGTGATCGTGCCGATCATCAGGTTGAGCACAACGACGACACCGAACTGAGTCGGGTCGATACCCAGTGCCATCGCCGGAGGCACCAGGATCGGGATCAGGATCAGCATCGCCGAGATGGCCTCCATGAAGCAGCCGACGATCAGCAAGATGACGTTGACCATCAGCAGGTAGCCGATCTTCGAACTCAGCGTGCCGGTCAGCCAGGCACCGAACTCCTGAGGCAGACGCGACATCGACAGGGCATAGCCGAGCAGCGCCGCGCTCATCACCAGGGCCATCAGGACACCGGTCGTTTCCACCGTTTCCAGAACCACGCGCGGAATCTCGCGCAGCTTGATGTCGCCGTAATAGAACCCGACCAGCAAGGCATAAAAAGCGGCGACGGCGGCGGACTCGGTCGGCGTGAAAAAGCCGGTCATCATGCCGCCGAACAGTACGACCGGGCACATCAACGCCGGGAACGCACCGACAAAAGCCTCGCGGATCTCGACAACGCCGGGTACCGGTGCGCTGGGCAGGTTCTTGCGGATGGCCAGTGCGCGTACCAGTATCATTAGCGCCAGGGCCATCAGCAGTCCCGGGATCACGCCGCCCAGGAACAGGTTGCCGATCGATGTCTCCGCCGCCACGCCGTAGATGATCATCGGCAGCGAGGGCGGGATGATCGGGCCGATGGTCGCCGATGCCGCGGTGATCGCGGCGGCCGTCTCGCCGTCGTAGCCGGCGTCGCGCATGGCCTTGATTTCGATCACGCCAATGCCGCCCGCATCGGCAACGGCCGAGCCGCTCATGCCGGCGAAGATCACGCTGCCGAAGATGTTGGCATGGCAAAGGCCGCCCTTCCACCAGCCGACACAGACGGTAGCGAAGCGGAAAATGCGCTCGGTGACGCCCGACGAATTCATCAGGCTACCCATCAGGATGTACATCGGGGCCGCCAGCAGCGGGAAGCTGTCGGCGGCCTTGGTGAATTTCTGCGGAATGACGATCAAGTCGATTCCGGCGACGTAGGCGAAGGCCGCGCCGGCCAGCGCCATCAGTACGTAGATCGGCGCACCGGAAAACAGCGCGACAAACCACACGGCCAGGATGATCAACATTACGCTGGTCACAGGACGATCTCCTTGCGGGAGGAACGTCCGCCAAACTGTGCCACCAAGTCGCAGCTGACTACCACGAGGGTGGCCAGCGCCGAAACCGGAATGATCAGGTACACCACCCAGAAATCAAAAAATAGCGTAACCGTCTCGATTTCCAGGTTGTTCTGCACCAGCCGCCACCCCTTTACCATGAAAATCAGGGCGAAGACGATAACCAGTAAATCGGCAAAGATTCCCAGCGCCCGCTTCTGCAGCGGACCGGAACGGTCGATGACAAGAGAGATATGGATGTGCGACTTACGCTGGTTGGCGATCACCCAGCCGAGAAAAGCGACCCAGATGAAAACGTAACGCGCGAGTTCCTCACTCCATACCAGAGGTTCGAAGAACTTGCGCGCCACCACTTGGGCCAGAACCAGCAGACACATGCCGACGAACAGCACGATGCCGGTTCCGTGCAGCACCTTGAGTGCCGCACGGGAAATGCGATCGATCGGCATGCGTCCCCCGACGACTTACTTCATGTTGGCGATGGAGTCGAAGGTGCCCTTGCCCCACTTGGCTTCGAACTTGGCGGGAACGACGGCCATCGTGGCCTTGCGGAAGGATTCCACATCGGGCTGGATGATCGTCACGCCGGCGGCCTTGAATTCATCCAGCAGCGCCACTTCCTGTTTCTGGATTTCCGCGTCGGCCCAGGCCATGTGCGTCTTCAGCGCATCCTCGACGATCTTGCGGTCGGCCGCGGGAATCTTCTGCCAGAAGGCGTCGTTCACCACCACCAGGCGCGGCGTCATGATGTGGCCGGTGAGGATGATGTATTTCTGCACTTCGTGGAACTTGCCCGATTTGATCGTCGGCAGCGGATT
>DBMG01000066.1:73213-77171 GCA_002304785.1 Candidatus Accumulibacter sp. UBA704
ACGTCGTTTTCAGGAACACGCACTTTCAGGCCCTTGGCATCATCGACGGTCTTGACCTCCCGGTTCGACGTCGTCAGGTGGCGGGTTCCGTAGTAGACGGCACCCAGGATGCGCATCCCGCGCGCCTTGATCAGCTGTTCGTTGTACTTCTCCAGCAGAGGACCGTTAAGCGCATTGATCAGGTGGGCCGGGTTCTTCCAGATGAACGGGGCCTCCGTGACGGAGATCGATGGAATCCATGCGCCGAAGTTGGCGGCGCCCTCGGTGACCAGCTGCTGCGTGCCGTTGGAGACAGCCTCGATCATGTCGCGCGAGCCGCCCATCTGCCCGTTGGGGAAGCCCTGAATGTCGATGCGTCCGCTGGTCTTGGCCTTCACCTCGGCGGCGACGCGCTCAATCATCATCACTTGCGGATGGCCCCCGGCGACGACGTCGCCCCAGCGCATCACGATCGGCTGCTGCGCAGATGCGGCACCGATCAGACTCAGGCCGGCCAGAATTCCCAGACAACGCGATTTCGTCAACATGGTGAGTCCCTCCTGTGTTTTGTTGAAATAGACCGGACAGCTAGCTGTCTCGAGTTAGCAATATACTGGATGGATCGATAAATGCAACCGCCGCCGAGGCCGGCTGGCGATGTGGACGAGGCATGCGACCACAGGGCTCCGAAGGTGTGGGCAAACGCTGAATGGCCCGAAGCGTTGCCGGCATGACCTGGTCCTGGCCCATGAAAACAAACGGTTTTTTCCTTGACCGTGGGGGCGTTTTGAACTAACCTCGGCCGGTTTTCGCTTCTTACCATACAACCACCAACTTGAGGAGACTGCTCCTATGCAAAAAACGACCTTGGGCCACCTCGTTGCCGCTGCGCTCGTCGCGACGCTTATTTCCGCGCCGGCTTTGGCCGCCGATACCATCAAGCTCGGCGTGGCCGGCCCGCATACCGGCGATCTCGCGCCTTACGGACTGCCAAGCAAGGACGCTGCCGAGATGGTGGTTGCCGAAATCAATGCCAAGGGCGGCATCAACGGCAAGAAGGTTGAACTGATGGTCGGCGACGACCAGTGCAAGCCAGAATTGGCCACCAACGTGGCCACCAAGCTGGTCTCCGAAGGCGTCAATATCGTCATCGGCCACGTCTGCTCCGGCGCCACCAAGGCCGCCCTCGGTATCTACAAGGGCGCCAAGATCATCGCCATTAGCCCATCGGCAACCAATCCCCCGCTGACCAAGGGCGGCGAGTATCCGAACTTCTATCGCACCATCGCTCCGGACGATGACCAGGCCATGCTCGCGGCAGCTTTCGCCACCGACAAGCTGAACGCCAAGAAAGTCGCCGTCCTGCATGACAAAGGCGATTACGGCAAGGGCTTTGCAGACTTCGCCAAAGAAGCGATCGAGAAGGGCGGCAAGGCCAAGGTCGTCATGTACGAAGGCATCCAGCCGGGCGCGATGGACTATTCGGCCGTCATCCAGAAGCTGAACAAGGAAAAGGCCGACGTGCTGGTCTTCGGCGGCTATCATCCGGAAGCTTCCAAGCTCCTGTCGCAGATGAACAAGAAGAAGATCAAGGTGGCTTTCATCGGCCCGGACGGGATCAAGGGCGACGGTTTCCTGAAGATTGCCGGCAAGGATGCCGAAGGCGTCTATGCTACCGGTCCGATGGACGTTTCCAAGTATCCGCTGAACGGCAAGGTGCGTGAAGCGTACAAGGCCAAGTATGGCAAGGAACCGGGCACCTTCTTCGACCAGGCCTATGCGGCGACGGTCGCTGCCCTGAATGCCGTCAAGGTCGCCGGAGGAACCGACTACGACGCGCTGGGCAAGGCACTGAAGAGCAGCGAGGTCGAAACCACCGTCGGCAAGATCAAATTCAACGCCAAGGGTGATGCCGAAGGCGTGGGCTTTGCCGTTTATCAGGTCAAGAACGGCGCCTTCGCCGAGGTCAAGTAAGACTCACCAGTAGCAACAAGGCAACCGGCCGGGAGGGGGTCACCGACCCCCTCCCGGTTTTTTGGAGCGGCGGGACTTCGCTGTTTCTCATCGAAAGCTTCGGGTCTTTTTCATTCCCAACGACGACGGGCCTCTCATGGATTTCGAGTATCTGTTCGAGCTGTTGTGCGGCGGCGTGGTCAAGGGCAGCATTTACGCCCTGATCGCGCTCGGTTACACGATGGTCTACGGCATCATCCAGCTGATCAATTTTGCCCACGGCGAGATCTACATGGTCGGGGCGTTCGTGGCCCTGATCATTACGGGCATCCTGACCCTGAGCGGCTACAGTGACAGCGGCCTCTCGGTGCTGGTGCTCGCGGCGGTAATCGCGGTGATCTATGCAGCTGCCTATGGTTACACGCTGGAGAAGATCGCCTATCGCCCGTTGCGCAATGCGCCGCGCCTCTCTCCGCTGATCAGCGCCATCGGCGCGTCGATTTTCCTGATGAATTACGTGCAGCTGGTGCAGACGCCCGACTTCCTGCCGTTCCCCGAACTGGTCCCCGAATTCGAATTCATGGAGCCGGTGTCGCGTTTCGTCAGTTCGGTCGACATGGTCATTCTCGTCGTGACCGCCCTGACCATGGTGGCGCTGACCGTGCTGATCAAGTACACCAAGATCGGCAAGGCCATGCGCGCCACGCAGCAGGACATGGTCATGGCGCGACTGGTAGGCATCAACGTCGATCGCGTCATCTCGGCGACCTTCATCATCGGCTCGGTGCTCGCCGCGATCGCCGGCGTCCTCATCGCTTCCCGTACCGGCCAGATCAATAGCGCCATCGGCTTCATGGCCGGCATCAAGGCCTTCACCGCCGCCGTGCTCGGCGGCATCGGCAACATTCCCGGTGCGGTGCTTGGCGCGATGGTGCTCGGCATCGCCGAGACCTTCGGCGCCGGTTACATCTCCAGCGCGTACGAAGATGTCTTTGCCTTCGGCCTGCTGGTCCTGATCCTCATCCTGCGCCCGGCCGGCCTGCTCGGCAAGGCGGTCAAGCAGAAGGTGTAACGCCATGTCGCACGTCAAACGTTCGCTGGGCATCGCCCTGTGGTTCATGTTCCTCACCCTGCCGCTGATGGTCGTGCGGGTCAACACAGTGAGTCGCGAGATTGAATGGCGATGGCATAACATGGCGCTGGTCGGAATCTGTGCCTTCGCCATTGCCTGGTTCTGGCAGTTCTCGATCGAGCGCCGCCTGTCCAAACTGGCGCAGGTATCGAACGACAGGCATCCGGAGCTGAAGAAGCCGACCTGGACGCAGCGCCTCGCCGCCGACCCGGTGTTGAGCCGCCGCGTGCTGATCGCCGTCGGCGCGCTGGCGATGGTCTTCCCCTGGCTGGTGTCGACCGGGCAGAATTTCTACCACGTCAATGTCATGGTCAGCGCGCTGATCTTCGTGGTGCTCGGCCTGGGCCTCAATATCACCGTCGGCCTGGCCGGCCTGCTCGACCTCGGCTACATCGCCTTCTTCGCGGTTGGCGCCTATACCTACGCGCTGCTGGCCAAGACCTTCGGCCTGGGCTTCTGGACCTGCCTGCCGCTCGGCGGGCTGATGGGCGCGCTGTTCGGTGTCGTCCTGGGCTTCCCGATCCTGCGCCTGCGCGGCGACTACCTGGCCATCGTTACGCTGGGCTTCGCGTCAATCACAAAGATCGTTTTGGAGAACTGGGACACAGTGTTCGGCGGTGCCGCGGGCATCGCCAACATTCCGCGCCCCGACTTCTTCGGGGTCGAACTCACTGGCCGGGAAAAGGCCGTCTACACCTACTACATCGTGCTCGGCCTCGTCGCGCTGGCGGTGCTCGTCACCACGCGGCTGAAGAACTCGCGCATCGGCCGCGCCTGGATGGCATTGCGCGAGGACGAGATCGCCTGCGTGGCGATGGGCGTCGACATGGCGCGCACCAAGCTCTCGGCCTACGCGCTCGGCGCCTTCTGGGCGGGCCTCGTCGGCGTGGTGTT
>DBMG01000066.1:77210-79136 GCA_002304785.1 Candidatus Accumulibacter sp. UBA704
TCGATCCTCGGCGTGATCATCGCGGCGCTGGCCCTGAAGCTGATGCCCGAGTACCTGCGCGCCTTCGCCGAGTACCGCATGCTGGTCTTCGGCGCGGTGATGGTGCTGATGATGATCTTCCGCCCGCAGGGGCTGATCAACGACATGCGGCGCAAGTACGAATACGACACCGCCGAGAGGGAGGACGACGATGGCGGAAAATGACGAACGCAAGAAGCTGCTGGAGGTCAGTGGCCTGACGATGGACTTCGGCGGCCTGCGCGCCGTCGACAACGTCGGGCTGGACATCTACGAAGGCGAGATCGTAGCCCTGATCGGGCCGAACGGCGCGGGCAAGACCACCTTCTTCAACTGCGTCACCGGCATTTACGAACCCACCCGCGGCGACGTGAAGATGCTCCCGCCCGGCCGTCCGGCACGGCGCATCAACGGCATGAAGCCGAACCGCATCACCGAACTCGGCATGGCGCGCACCTTCCAGAACATCCGCCTGTTCCCGGCAATGACCGTGCTGGAGAACGTGATGATCGGACGCCATTGCCGTACCAGCACCAGCATCGTCGACGCCATTTTCGGCGGTCGCAAGGCGGCGGCCGAGGAGCGGGAGTCGATCGACAAGAGCTACCAGCTGCTCAAGAAGGTCGGTCTCGCGGAGGTTGCCGACGAATTCTCGCGCAACCTTTCCTACGGCGCGCAGCGGCGGCTGGAGATTGCCCGCGCGCTGGCCACCGACCCCTTCCTGCTGCTCCTCGACGAACCGGCCGCGGGCATGAATCCGCAGGAGACGCACGAACTCGACGCGCTGATCACGCGCATCCGCGCCGAGGAGAAGGTAGCAATCCTGCTCATCGAGCATGACATGAAGCTGGTGATGAACATCTCCGACCGTATCTACGTGATGGAATACGGCAAGGAGATTGCCCAGGGAACGCCGCAGCAGATCAAGGAGAATCCGAAGGTGATCGAGGCCTATCTCGGTGAGGAAGCCCATGCTTGAAGTCCGCAACATCCAGACCTACTACGGCAACATCCAGGCGCTGAAAAGCGTCTCGCTGACCATCAACGAAGGCGAGATCGTCACCCTGATCGGCGCCAATGGCGCGGGCAAGAGCACCACTCTGATGTCGATCTGCGGCGTGACGCCGCCCCGTCATGGGCAGATCCTGTTCCGCGGCGAACCGATCCAGCATCTGAGCGCCGAACAGATCGTCAGCCAGGGCATCATCCAGGTTCCGGAAGGGCGCCACATCTTTCCCCAAATGAGCGTCATCGAAAACCTGGAAATGGGCGCCTACCTGCGCAATGACCGCGCCGGAATCAAGGCCGACATCGACGATGTGTTCGGGCGCTTCCCGATTCTGGAAAAGCGCCGTAACCAAGCCGGCGGCACGCTCTCCGGCGGAGAACAGCAGATGCTGGCCATCTCCCGCGCGCTGCTGGCGCGGCCGTCGTTGCTGCTGCTCGACGAACCGTCGCTCGGGTTGGCGCCGCTGATCATCAAGCAGATCTTCGAGATCATCAAGCAGATCAACGCCGAGAGCAATACCACGGTATTCCTGGTCGAGCAGAACGCCAATCAGGCGCTCAAGATCGCGCATCGCGGCTACGTCATGGAGAACGGCGCGATCACCATGGAGGATCGTGCCGAGAATCTGCTGAGCAACGAAGAGGTGAAGAAAGCCTATCTCGGAATGTAGCGCCAGTCTCCCCGAACTCGGCGGCTGCTCGCGAATTCGGGCAGCCGTTTTTTTAGCAATGCCCGATCTTGAGTTCGCCGTCCGATTAACCTAGACTGGACAGGTGGCATGACCAATTCTTCAGTGGCTAGACAACCAAGGAGCGCGGCAATGAATCTCGGCAAGTATTCGTTCGGCATCGGCGACCGGTTTTCGCATCAGGGCGAAGCGCAGCTTTCGGCGATCCTCA